>JBLHTU010000001.1:0-110603 GCA_047627515.1 Cyclobacteriaceae bacterium
AAAAAAGGGGATCGTATGATCCCCTTTTTTATTTTCCTTACCTTTTTTTTTAAGCTTCTACGGCCGCCTCCTTGAAAGAAGCCCGTGGTTTGAGGTTTAGCGTTTGAAACATTTGCTTATCTTGATCAACTTCCGGATTCGGAGTCGTTAGCAACTCATCACCAGAGAAAATAGAGTTTGCACCAGCTAAAAAACAAAGTGCTTGCTCTTCCACAGTCATTCTCACTCTACCCGCTGATAATCTAACCATTGCCTTGGGCATGATGATCCTCGCAGTAGCAATCATTCTTACCATATCCCAAACAGACACTTTTGGTTGTTTTTCCAACGGAGTCCCTGGCACTGGCACTAAGGCATTGACTGGCACAGATTCTGGGTGCTTGGGTAGATTTGATAGTGTATGCAGCATGCCAATACGATCTTCGGTCGTTTCACCCATACCAATGATTCCTCCAGAACAGACCGAGATATCAGCCTTACGAACATTATCTAGCGTATCGAGGCGGTCATCATATGTTCTTGTGGAGATTATTTCTTCGTAGTGATCTTCACTTGTATCCAGATTGTGATTGTAGGCGTATAACCCTGCTTCCTTGAGCCTTTTGGCTTGATCTTCAGTAAGCATACCTAAGGTACAGCAGACTTCCATCCCAATTGAATTAACACCTTTAACCATCTCAATCACCTTATCAAAATCTCGATTATCCCTCACTTCTCTCCAAGCAGCACCCATACAAAATCGTGTACTGCCATTTTCCTTGGCCGTTTGTGCATTGTTGAGCACAAAGTCCACGTCTAGTAACTTATGCACTTTCACATCGGTGTGATACCTGGCAGCTTGTGGACAATAAGAACAGTCTTCCGGACACCCTCCAGTTTTGATAGACAGCAGCGTACAAACTTGCACCTCACTTGGGTCGTTATTTTGGCGATGCACAGTAGCCGCTTCATAGATCAACTCCATCACTGGTTTATGATAAATATCTGCAATCTCTTCTTTTGTCCAGTCGTTTCTCAAATTCATTCTCGGAGGTTATAGGTAATTGAAAAAAGTAATATTAGTTACAAAGTGATAAACATTAAAAAAAGCTACTGACTAATTCAATTCAAATGGCATTCTCGCTTGAATACCTTTCATCCGCTCTAGCCTTTTGATGTCTTTCAAATACAATTCGGCAGCTGGTACGTTAGCACTAATCCATTTTGCACTTGCACCTTCAGAAAGTTTTCCTAGTAGCTCTTGGACAAATGGTTGCTGTTTAGGATAGAAGCTTACTCGATAGTCATCAGTTACGCCCGCTTTCTCCGCAGCAATCTCAACTGCGTCCTGAAAATCGCCTAATACGTCTACCAATCCAATCTCTTTTGCTTGAGCACCTGTCCAGACTCTGCCGCCCGCTACCTTCAGGACCTCTTCTTTGGTCATACCTCTTCCCTCAGCTACTTTGGTGATAAATGTATCATAGCCTTTATTCACTCCTTTTTGTATGACTGATTTTTCATAGCTGTTTAGGTTTCTTGTAACCGTCATAATATCGGAATACTCACCTGTTTTGACCACATCGTGCGTGATCCCTATTTTATTGGATAGAAAAGGATCTAGATTAAACAACAAACCAAAAATACCAATGGAACCAGTTATAGTGGTCGGTTGAGCTACGATGGTATCGCAAAGCGTTGAAATATAATATCCACCAGAAGCAGCTACATCCGACATTGACGCGATGATGGGCTTAACCCCTTTTGTTTTTTCTATCTCTCTCCAGATAATATCAGAAGCTGTAAGTGAACCTCCAGGGCTATTGACACGAAGCACTATAGCCTTTACACTGCTGCTTTCACGCGCTTTCCTTATCTCTTTGGCAAAACGCTCTCCCACGATTGTATTATCTTCCCCTGCCATTACAATATCTCCCTCAGCGACAATGACTGCGATTCTGTTCTTAGAATACGCCGCTGTATTGGCTTTGACGTATTTCCGGTAGGTGATGAAATTGATATCCTCTACGTTACTAACACCCAATCGATCTAGCAATAGTTGATGCGCTTCGTCTTCGTAACCTAACCGATCTACCAAACCAAAATCCACTGCATCCTGTGGAATCTGAATGCTCATTTTATTTGATGCTTCTTGCAATTTCGCAAAATCAAGCGATCTTGAATCCCCTACTTTCTCAAGGTAGTTTGTGTAAATGGAGTTTAATAAAGCCGTTAATTGCAGTCTATTAGCCGCACTCATTTTCTTTTGTTGAAAAGGCTCTACATAACTCTTGAATTCCCCTACCCGGAATACTTGCGGTTCTACTCCGAGTTTGTCAAACATCCCTTTCCAGAAGGTAATATTGATACTCAGACCATTAAACTCAACACTACCCTCTGGGTTGAGAATCAAACTATCTGCTGTCGATGCCAGATAATAGTCGCCCTCACTAAGATACTCTCCGTATGCATACACAAACTTCCCAGAAGTTTTAAAATCAAGGATCGCTGTCCGGATCTCCTCAAGAGAGGCATATCCAGCTGATAAGAACAAGGGTTCCATATAAATACCGGATATTCGATCATCGTCCTTTGCATATTGCAAAGCAGAAAGCATATCCTGAAGACTATTTGGTCGAGTCGAATAGTCAGATAGTAAGTCTTGCAGTGGATCATCGATCGTGCGTTCCTGGACCAGCCCGGACAGTTTCAAATGGAGTACAGAGTTATCACTGACCGTCGGGGTTGGTTCTTGACCCGCCGAAGCAATTATTGCCGCAAATATGAAGAATGCAATAAAAAAGAACAGAAACAAACCAACGACAGTAGCAAGAAGATTTCGAAGAAATGCCATTAAGAGCTAGATTTTTTTTAAGTCAACAAAACTAATATGTGATAGACCAAAGACGATTAGTTTTACCTAATTGTTTGCCTACTTACATGAAAGGAATCTATATACTACTAGGCAGTAACTTACTAGATCGAGTCAAAAACCTAGAAAAAGCGGAGGAGCTGCTATCTGTGAGGGATATTTCTATCCTTCACAAGTCTTCAATATATCAATCAGAACCTTGGGGCATTGCTGATCAGCCTACATTTCTGAATAGTGTCCTATCAGTTTCCACACATCTATCCGCTGACTTACTTCTTCAATCATGCCTACAAGTTGAAACAGAAATGGGACGTGTGAGAGTTAAAAAATGGGGTGAAAGATTAATTGATATTGATATTCTATATTTCAATGATCAAATTATAGACTCAGAATCACTTACTGTCCCTCATCCAGGAATCCTCGATCGCAGATTTACACTACTGCCGCTGGTTGAAATTGCTAAGAACGAAAAACATCCAATCACAGGGTTGACCCAATGGGCCCTTCTAGAGCGCTGCTCAGACACACTCAACTGTCATATTTATGAAGAAAAAAGTATAATATGAGTTTACTTGAAGGGCTGGCTCTTTTTGGCGTAGGTATTTTTAGTGGTATAATCAATACCCTTGCTGGTGGTGGGTCACTGATTACACTTCCTTTACTGATCTTTATGGGTTTACCATCTGCGGATGCGAATGCGACCAATAGATTGGGCATTTTCTTACAAAATGTATTTGCTGTTCGAGGCTTCAAGAGCAAAGGGATTTCAGTATTCCCCTACGGCTACTACGCAGCAGGCTCCGCTATGCTTGGTGCCGTCATAGGCGCATATATCGCAGTTGATATTTCGAGTACCCTCTTCAATCGGATATTAGCGATTGTCATGATCCTTGTGATTATTGTGACTGTCCTTAAACCGATCTTATTTAAAGTAAAGGAGATAGAAATTTTCACGAAAAATAGAAAAGCACTCAGTATCGTATTGTTTTTTGGAGTGGGCATCTATGGTGGATTTATTCAAGCTGGCATAGGCTTCTTAATGATCGCCATTCTTACCAATATTCATGGACTCAACATGGCAAAAACCAATAGCATTAAGGTTTTTGTTGCATTGTGCTATACAACGCTTGCAATTATTATTTTTGTCATTGAAGATAAGATTCAGTGGGAATATGGCATCTGCTTGGCTATTGGCGCAGCCACAGGAGGATGGATTGCAAGTCGATGGTCAGTAGGCAAGGATGACAAGTGGATTCGCCTGATCATGGTCGTGACAGTGGCAGGGCTGGCCATCAAGCTGTGGTTCTTTGGATGATCAACTGGTTTCCAGCAGACTCTCCTTCAGCGCTTCTACCACTTGCACTATCTCGGATTCAGTCATTTGTTGATATATGGGTAGAGCGATGGTTTCTTTGGATACCTTTTCGGCCATAGGGAAATCACCCTCTTTGAAGCCAAATTTTTGCTTGTAAAAGGGCTGAAGGTGAATACATGGTGAGAAGTACGCCCTACATTGAATTCCCTTAGAAAGTAATGATTTAATAACTGCATCCCTCCTTCTGCTATCTACACGTATCGCATACACAAACCAAACATGCGTACTGCCGGCGGCAACGAATGGTATTTGTACTTCAGGTATATCTGATAGGAGATGATTGTATTGTGCTGCTACAGCTCTTCTTTTAGTAATTGAGTGATTCAATTCCTGCACTTGCGCGAAGCCAATTGCAGCATTGATTTCACTCAACCTATAATTATACCCTAGTTCATCATGCAGTAGTACATCTTTAAAGAGATCACTTCGGCCTTGATTCCTTAAGCTTTTGGCTCTTTTGCCCATTTCATCCGTATTGGTCGTTAGCATCCCTCCCTCTCCAGTCGTGATAGGCTTATTTGGATAGAAGCCATAGGCAGCAAACTGACCAAAGGACCCTGCCAACTGATTATTTCTAGTTGACCCCGGAGATTCACAATTGTCTTCAATCAAAAGAAGCCCATGCTTGGTAGCTAAATCTGCTATTTCGTCAATTCGACAAGCTTGGCCAAATACATGTGTAGGTAGAATTGCTCGTGTATTTGCATTAATCGCACCCTCAATAGCCGCAGGGTTCATACCTAGTGTCTCCTCCTCGATATCTATAAAAACGGGCTTGGCGCTTTGGTATAGTATTGAGTTACTAGACGCTATGAACGAAAAAGGACTAGCGATTACTTCATCTCCTTCTTTGATACCCGCCAAAATCATAGCTAGATGCAACGCGGCCGTCCCTGAGCTAACGGCTACACTATAAGACACCTGCAACTGTTTACTGAATTCAGCTTCGAATTGATCAATAAAAGGTCCCATACTAAGCACATCGCTTGAAAGCACCTCATTCACGTAGATGTGGGCTTGGCTTGACAGATCAGGCTTTGATAATGGAATCTTGAAAGTGGTCTTTTTCACAGGTAATAATTATGGACGCAATCTAATTGAATAGCGATTAATCAAGTTAAAGATTGTTAGTTTGACCTGCGGTCTATTCGAAAGCATTAGCTTTGTTTTCCTTCAATTAAATGCGAGAAATTGACGTGATAAGGACAACTTCATCGGTTTCAGATACATGAGCGTAGTATTTAAACAGACCTTTCTTAGCTCCATATCTGCCTACATCGGCATCGTAATTGGGTATGTCAATATCATATTGATTATGCCCCTTTTCCTTTCTGAGGATCAAATAGGACTTATTCGTACTATCAACAGCATAGCTATGCTACTTGTACCACTTGCTCTGGTGGGTGCCAGCGGCGCTCTGGTTAGGTTTTTTCCAAAGATGCCCAACGAAAAAGCTAAGCTCCTCGGTCTGACGGCATCGATGGTATTGATCGCCTTTGGACTAGTAGTGGGTCTCTCTATTATTTTCAAAGAGCAGTGGTTTGCGTTTTTCCAGAAAGAATCCCCTGAGGTCAATAATTATTTCGCTTTGGTCTACGCGATGCTGGCTGTAATGATCATCTTCAATTATTTGGAAGCAATCTCGCGCGCAGGATTCAATATCTCCGTACCTAATTTTTTCAGAGAAGTTGTTTTCAAAGCAGGCCATCTTATTGCAGTCCTTTTTGTGGGATTTGGGTGGATCTCTTATCATCAGTATCTGCATAGTCACTTGCTTATCTATGTATTTCTCATCCTAGGTTTGGGGTATTTTGTCAAACGAAAAGTGACACTAAAATTCTCCTTTACGGGCATATTTCAGCACAAACTAAGTCAGGATATCATTCAGTTTTCGCTCTTTTCCATTTTAGGTAGCTTCGGTATTATGATGGTACTGCAGATCGATCAGATCATGGTGAGCAGCTACTTAGGACTGAGTGAAAATGGCATTTACTCTACCGCCCTTTTCATGGCAGTGGTCATCGAACTTCCCAGAAGACTCATTTCACAGATTACGACACCTGTTATCGCAAAAGCGTACCATGAAGAGCGTTTTAACGACATCAACAACGATTATAAGAGCGTTTCAAATAGCCTGTTCTTTCTAGGTGGCTTTTTGTTTTTAATGATCACGCTGAATCTTCATAACATCTACCAGATCATGCCCAATGGTGAAGTCTATGCCAAAGGTTACTGGGTCGTCTACTTTATAGGTTTGACCAAGATTGTAGATATGGTGTTCAGCGTCAACGGTGAAATAGTCTCTATGTCCAAAATCTACAAATACAATGTATTCTTGATTCTAGGACTTGGTATACTGACCGTAATTACGAACAGTATATTTATTCCTCGGATTGGTATTGAAGGAGCAGCCATTGCCACACTAGTCACTTACTTAATTTTCAATGTATTAAAATACACGTTACTGAAGGTCAAATATCGTTTTGACCCATTTTCAATGAAAACAGTAATTCTACTTGTAACAATGGCTGGCGGGTACTTTGCCATAAAGTTCTTACCCGTTTTTGAGAATGTATGGGTAGACCTTTTGGTCAGAAGTTTGCTTATCACAGGATATTTTGGATTTTTGCTGTGGTTTGTTAAACCTTCGCCCCAACTCAACCAAATGATTGTTAAACTACTTTCAAAATCACCTAAGTAATCAAACATGAAATACTTCAAACTAGCACTTCCTCATTTACTCTCTATTCTAGGCGGTGCATTGCTTGTTATCATGTTTTTCTCACCCCTATTTTTTGAAAATAAGGTATTGGATCAATTTGATACAGTACAGGGAGTAAGTGCTGGAAACGAAATCAAAGACTTTAGGACTGACACAGGTGAAGAAGCACTGTGGACCAATAGCATGTTTAGTGGAATGCCCGCATACCTTATTAATATCTCTTACTCCGGTGAACTGGTTAAGTATATTCATCAAATAATTTCCTTGGGGATGCCTTCTTCAGCGCAGGTTATTTTCTTATCGTTTTTATGTTTCTACATACTGTTGATAAGTTTTGGTGTACGTCCGCTTTTTGCATTCGGAGGAGCCATCGCATATAGCTTCAATACATTCTCTCTGGTTAGTGTGGAAGCCGGCCATATCTGGAAGGTACGTGCAATTGCTTACATGCCTTTGGTCGTTGCTGGAGTCCATTTAGTTTTCTCCAAACCAAAAAAATGGTTGGGCTTGGGCGTTCTGAGTGTAGCTGTGGCATTACAGATCTATTCCAATCATCTGCAGATGACCTATTACTTACTTTTGATGCTTGTGATCTACGGTATCACCAAAACGATCGAAGCTGCCAGAGAAAAGACCTGGCCAGCTTATTCAAAGAGTGTTGCAATCTTATTGATCGCCGCATTTCTGGGAGTTGGTGCCAATTCTGCTCGGTTATGGACAACATTGGAGTATAGCAAATACTCAACACGTGGCAAATCAGAACTCGCCAATGACAGCGCAGGCCAGGCGTCTACTTCTGGACTAGATAGAGATTATGTGTTCAACTGGAGTTATGGAGTCATGGAGTCATTCACCTTGCTCATGCCCAACTTTTCAGGTGGTGCAAGTTCGATGACGCTTGATGACGACTCTAACCTTGGAAAAGCACTGCAATCAAGAGGAGCTTCTCCTGCTCAAATGAAAGATCAGTTGAAAAGCGTTCCTACGTACTGGGGTAACCAGCCAATTACAGCCGGACCAAGTTATGCCGGCGCTGTCATGCTATTCTTGGTAGTGTTGTCTTTCTTTTTTGTAGATCGTACGATTAGGGTTTGGCTCATATCCGCATCGTTATTGGGATTGATGTTGTCTTGGGGTAAAAATTTCGAATCCTTCAATTACTTCATGTACGACTATTTCCCTGCTTACAGTAAATTCAGATCTGTATCGTTTGCGATGATGATCTTGCTTTTATCTGTTCCATTACTGGGAACACTAAGTCTTGAAAAGTACGTGACAAGTGAAGATCCCAAGAAACTAAAAAAGCTACTTATCAGTGCCGGCGTAGTAGCGGGTATTTGTCTGCTTTTCGCGATTTTTGCTAACGCATTTAGCTACCGAGGCCTCATAGACGATCGATTGACGCAACTCCCAGATTGGTACGTGTCTGCGATTCGTTTGGATCGTAAGTCGATGCTGATGGGTGATGCATTCAGAGGGGTTATTTTCATATCATTAGCTGTTGGAATTATCTATGCCTTCCAGCGTGGCAAAATCAATAGCCTGATAGCGGGTTTATTGTTCATCGGTCTATCAATGGCGGATTTCATCCCAGTAGGTAAGCGGTTTTTCCATGAAGAGAAGTATATAAAAGGTGTCGGGCTGGCGAGTATATCTCCATCAGAGTCGGACAAGCAAATCAAGACTTTGGCCAAAGACGATCACTACCGAGTATTGAATCTTCAAAACCCATTCAGTGAAGCCTATACTTCAGCTTTTCATAGTTCACTAGGTGGATATCATGGCGCGAAAATGCAACGTTATCAAGAGCTAGTTGAAAGCCACCTCTCTCCTACCTTGAGCGAAATGGTGACTATGCTTCGCAATGGATCTGTTGATTTTGGTGATGCCCAAGTCGTCAATATGTTGAATGCAGAATATATCAAATACGGCCCTGGCCGAGATAATGTATTGGTCAATCAATCGTCTTTTGGTAATGCTTGGCTGGTAAACACCATCGTCAAAGTGAATTCTGCAGATGAAGAGATCAGCGCTTTGGGAGAAGTTGACTTAAAGCGGACGGCAGTACTAAATGAGCAGAAGTTCAAGGGTACCCTCGATCAGTATCAAGGAACTGGCTCGATTACCTTAGCGAATTATGCTCCCAACGAAATGACGTATGTTGTCAATACGGAAGGCCTTTCGTTTGCCGTCTTTTCTGAAATCTACTATCTAGAAGGATGGACAGCTAAAATAGACGGAGAAGAAGCAGATATTAAGCAGGTGAACTATGTATTGAGAGGACTCGAAGTACCAAACGGTGCCCAAGAAATCGTTTTCACTTTTAATCCAGCATCGTACCGAGTTGGCAACATATTAAGTTTACTGTTTTCGCTTTTGATGCTTGGGACGTTTGGTTTCGGAGTGGTACAGGAGCTACGTAAACCATAATGCTTCTTTCTGTTGTCATTTGTAGCTACAACAGGGAGCAGTACCTCCTCACTTGCCTAGAGCATTTAGCGGATCAGACTGCGGATCCAGAATTATTTGAGCTAGTGATTGTCAACAACAATAGTCCAGATAACACGCATATATTATGTGAGAATTTCATTAGCAAGCATCCGCATCTATCTGTAAACTATTCCATTGAAAAGCAGCAGGGACATACATATGCTAGGAACCGAGGAATTGTAGAGAGTCAGTCTGATCTCATTTCATTTCTTGATGACGATGCTTTTGTGGATCGAGGGTATGTTATGGCAGTGATCAAAGCTTTTGAGAACCAAAGCACAATGGCAATTGGCGGAAAAATAGATCCTATATACGAAGATGGCGAAGCACCGAAATGGATGTCCCGCTACTTACTTCCACTTGTATCAGCGCTTGATCTTGGCGACAAGAAAAGCGTTTTTAAAGGAACCAAACATCCCATCGGAGCAAATATGGCGTTCAGAAGTCACGTCTTTGAAACGCTCGGCCAATTTGATGTACTTCTAGGCAGAAGAGGTACTGACGGCTTGGAGGGTGGTGATGAAAAAGAGCTGTTCAGTCGCATGAAATTGAGTAAGATGGAAATTATCTACGAGCCAACTGTCTACACAAAGCATATCATAGGGTCTCATAGAACCACTGAGCAGTATGTCAAAGGACTAGCCATTGGTGTAGGATCCAGTGAAAAGAAAAGATTGTCTGGCTTACCCTTTCTAGTAAAATGGATGGCAGAGTTGATGAAAAGCGCAGGATCTTTATTACTTTTTGTTATCTATAGCTGTAAAGGCCAGTTTTCAGCTGCTTGGATGCTACTAAAATTTAGATATTGGGTTTTTCAAGGTCTATTGAAAAAATGAACAAACAGCAACTCATCATTTCGGTTAGAGATTTTATCCAGAAAATTGGGCAAACGGTCATTACATTGCTCAGGGTGTTGACCTTGAGTACGTGGGGATTACCCAGAATCAACAAAGAAAAACCTGATCAAAATCTGATCATTTTGGGGAATGGCCCCTCTTTAAATGAACTACTCAAAAAGCATAAAATAGCACTGGAATCCACTCCGAAATTAGCAGTTAATTTTTTTGCAAGAACTGATGAATACATCATCTTAAAACCTGAGTACTATGTAATCATATCTCCAGAGTATTTTCGACACGAAAGTAAAAAAGAGTGGGCGCAAGATCGAAATCACACTTTACAAACAATTGCCGATAAGACCACTTGGCCTATGATGCTCTTATTACCTAATGTTGCGAAAAATCATCCTCTGATAAAGAGTTATTTTGGAAACCATTCTTCAATTCAAATTCGTTACATCAATACAACTCCAGTCGAGGGATTCAGATGGATTAGGCATTCGCTGCATACAGCTAATCTTGGAATTCCTAGACCGCATAACGTCCTAATCCCATCGATATGGTTTGCAATAAAGTCTGGCTTCAAAACCGTATATTTATTCGGAGCAGACCACAGTTGGTTAAAGGATATCTGGGTCAGCGACCATAATGAAGTTCTTCTTAGTCAAAAACACTTCTACGATAACCAAACAACCAAGGAGAAGTCAGATAAAAACAAACCAACGCCTCAGCCGATGTACCATGGAACGAGTGCAAGAACACGACGCTTACATGAAGTTTTACATAAATTTATGATCTCTTTCGAAGCCTATTGGTCTTTACGAGATTATGCGGAATCGCAAGGCATACAGGTGATTAATATGACACCTGATTCCTATATTGACGCTTTTGCGCGAAAAAGTACATTCGATGAAAAATGAACAACTGAGGAAGCACTTGAAAAAGACCTTGCGTTCAAGGTTTAGATACTGGCATTTGCGAAGTAGTATTGGCAAAGCTGGGGATAATATTTATGTAGATAAAAATGTCGAAATTCAACGCTACCCAAGGAATGTATCAATAGGATCAGATGCTGTTCTCAAGGAAGGAGCTCGCATATGTGCTTGTAATGAAACAGCCGAAATCCTAATTGGCAAAAACACTACTGTAGGCTTCCATACTTTCATATTTTCCTCAGAACACATATCGATTGGTGACAATTGTCTGATCGCTCCATTTGTGTATGTAGTAGATAGCGATCATACTATTGATGTTGGAACCTTGATCAATCAACAAGCAAATAGTACTAAACCGATCAAGATTGGTAATGATGTCTGGCTAGGTACAGGTTGCAAAATCCTAAAGGGTGTTACAATTGGAAACGGTGCAGTGGTCGCAGCTGGTGCAGTAGTAACTTCAGATATAGGACCAAACGAGATCTTTGGTGGCATTCCCGCAAAAAAAATCAGCGAAAGAAATTGAAAATTGGACTCATTGTTATCTGCAGATATAGCTCTAGCAGGCTGCCTGGTAAAATCCTTAAATCACTAGCGGGAAAACCTTTACTTCAGTATATCATAGAACGGTTATCTGCCAGCAAATCAGCGACCGACATAATTATCGCTACTTCATCTTTGGTCAGCGATGACCCGATTGCTGCATTTGCTATTGCGCGCAATCTGCAACTCTATCGTGGGAGTTTAGAAAATGTAAGTGAACGATTTTTAAGATGCGCCGAAACCTTTAACCTTGACTATGCTGTTCGAGTAAATGGTGACAATGTCTTTGTGGATCCTGACTTGATTGATCAGGCAATAGATATTGCAATAGCAGATGATCTCGATTTTGTAAGTAATGTAAAAGACAGAACCTACCCTACCGGAATGAGTGTAGAAGTGGTCAAAAAAGACTACTATGCAAAAATGATAAAGCAGTTTGATACAGCCGATTACAAAGAACATGTGACTTTATTTTTCTATCACAACCAAGAGTCGGGTAAAATGCGCTTTTTTCGCAATAACGAATTAATGGAAGCTCAAGGACAAAAATTAGCTGTCGATACAGAAGCTGATTTTATTATTGCGGAGAAGATTATTGAAAGCATGAAGAAAGATCATCTCTCCTATGATTGGAAAGACATAGTTAAACTTAAGTTGCTACATGAATAAGTTTTGGAAAGGGAAACATGGCCCGATGCTCATTGCGGAAATCGGCGGAAATCATGAAGGTAATTTTGAATACGCTAAGCGACTGACAGAATTAGCAATCGCTTCAAATGTGGACTATGTTAAATTTCAAATTTACACAGGCGACGGACTGGTGAATGCTGTAGAAGGACCAGTACGCAATGAACACTTTAAAAAATTTGAGCTGGAGCCACAGCAACACATTGATCTCGCTAAAATGTGTAAAGATGCAGGTATCGGTTACTTGGCTTCCGTGTGGATACCCGAAGCGATTGATTGGGTAGATCCATACAGTGATTTTTACAAGATAGGTAGTGGAGACCTTACCGCTTATCAGATGATCAAAACACTAGCAAAGACGAAGAAACCAATTTTATTATCTACTGGCTTAGCTAAAGAAGCGGAGGTATTAGACACAATTGACTTTATTAGAAAGTGTGATGCAGTCTATCAGAATGATCAAATGATAGGCATCTTACAATGTACCAGTATGTACCCTATTCCACCGGAAGACGCAAACTTGTCTGTAATAACTCGATTGAAAGAACTTACCGGTTGCTGCGTTGGCTATTCAGACCATACTGAAGGGATGAAAGCATTAATCACATCGGTCGCAATGGGAGCTGATATGCTTGAATTCCATTTCACAGATGATCGAGCAGGTAAGACTTTTAGAGACCACAAGGTTTCACTGACAAAAGACGAAGTGCAAGTTTTAATCTCAGAGATAGATTTTATAAATAAATTGAAGGGGGATCAGAATAAACAACCACTACCTGTGGAGGGAGATCACCTTACATCGTTTCGCAGAGCGCTGTACCCTAGTCGAGATTTGCCTGCTGGAACAAAACTTACAGAGCTAGATCTTGTCTCTATGCGTCCAAATCATGGCATCTCGGCCTCATTTTATGAAGAGCTCTTAGGGCGCACTACAAATCAAGAACTCATGAAACATCAAAAACTCACATTAGAAATGTTTGATTGAGTATGCAAAGACTTTTCCAATATTACCTAACAACTTTTAGACCCTCATGGATGGCATTTTTGACCAAGATGGTTTACAGTGGCAAAAACCTCACATTCGGCAAAAACTTTAAGTGCGATGGTGTTCCAAGAATTCTAATAGATAAAACTGCCCAGATAAGTTTTGGCGATGATGTCTACCTCCGGAGAAACGTAGAGGTGCGAGCGCACAAGAATGCCAATATCCAGATTGGAGATCAGGTGAGAATTGATCGATCGGTTAGAATACTAGGCACAAACAAAGCCACTCTCACAATTGGGAATGGAGTACGTATCGGTTTAAATACGGTCTTAAATGGTGGCGATAGCATATCGATTGGGGAGAATGTTCTGATCTCTGGATATGTCTATTTGCAAACTAGTATGCATCAGCATCAGGTTGGAACAGATATAAATCGCCAAGGCTATGATCACAAAGAGATCAAACTTGGAAAAGATGTATGGATTGGTACTCATGTAACCGTCATGCCTGGAGTGAAATTGGCCGCAGGTACGGTGGTTGGAAGTAACGCAGTGGTAACAAAATCCTCCACTATCGAAAACCTAATACTAACTGGGATTCCAGCTAAGCCCACAAAGTCAAGAGAAGTATGAATGCACCACTTGTCACCATTTACATCACGAACTACAATTACGGCCAATTCATAAAAAAAGCTATTGATAGTGTACTGAATCAGACTTTTCAAGACTTTGAATTAGTAATTATTGACGACGGCTCATCTGATGACTCAAAAGAAATCATTGAAAGTTATAGTACTCTGCCGCAGGTCAGTATTATCTACCAGCAAAATAAAGGATTGAATGTCACCAATAATGTAGCACTGCGCGTAGCAAAAGGGACATTTATCATGCGATTAGATGCGGATGATTTTCTCGTACCAACTGCCGTTGAAAAAATGACTGCTTTGCTACAATCAAATAATGATTTAGGACTTGTGTTTCCAGATTACTACTATGCTGATGAAGAGGGTGCTATTATAGGAGAAGAGAAAAGACATGACTTTGATACAGAAGTCACCTTGTATGATCAGCCTGCACATGGAGCTTGCACTTTGATCCGCCGCGAAAATCTGCTCTTCGTTGGTGGATACAATGAAAGCTATAATTGCCAAGACGGTTATGAATTATGGGTTAAGTTTATTCAGCACTTCAAAGTCTCAAATATCGCTGAGCCCCTATTTTACTATCGACAGCACGGAAGTAATCTGACCAAAAATGAGAACAGAATTCTTGAGACAAGAGCAAAAATTAATGCCAGCTACATTGAAAAAAACAAACATCACACTGATACATTGGCGATTATACCTGTCCGTGGAGGTAGTGGAGACGCTGCATTTATTAAACTAGGAAGTCAAACATTACTAGAAAGAAAAATCCGAGTAGCTGAATCAAGCAACCATATTAAGCAAATCGTAGTAACCTCACCCGATAGGACAGTAGAACAAATAATTAAGAGTAGCTTCTCTGATAAGCAAGTATTGTTTCATCACAGAGATCAGCACATGGCTAGGCTCAATACGAACCTAAATCCAGTAATTGCTGACATCTTAAAGATGAGCGATTTATCGAGAAATAGCTTTCAAGCGGTTGCTCTCCTAATGGTAGAGTATCCATTCATCACTGCGACCAAGATCGATGATGCAATCAACACAATGCTGTTATTTGGATCTGACTCTTTGATAGGTGTCAGATCAGACAATTCGGTCTTCTATCAACACCATGGCGACGGCTTACATCCCATTCTCAACAGAGATAAATATACCAAGCTAGAACGAGAAGCATTGTTTAAACAAGTTGGCGGCATAAACGTGGTAAAGAAATCCATCTTTGATCAAAAGAATGAAGTGATCACAGGGAAAATAGGACATATGGTGATTGATCAAATCACCTCACTAGGGATATTTAGTGATTTTGATTTGACCATTGCAAATCATGTGCTATCTGGTCAATCACTAGCAACTTAGCAACCTTGAACCTAGAGATTAAAAAACCACTTCTAAATGATCCCTTTTTTCTGCACAAAACTGCTTATCAGATAATTACAAACGATTGTGCAACCAATATTACCAAGGTGCTCCGTCAGGGTTTCTTTTAAGTCAATATTTTACCTTTATTTGCCACAGCAAAGAGACCGTCAACCCGACCTAAAAAATTGACAGAACTATTATGAAGAGTATTGGTGTATTTACATCTGGTGGTGATGCACCAGGCATGAATGCCTGTGTGAGGTCTGTTGTTAGAAACGCACTATATCTGGGTATCGATGTGTACGGCATTAAGTACGGATACAATGGTATGATTGAAGGTGACATCTATAAAATGAAGTCTTACTCAGTCAGCAATATTGTACAACGCGGGGGTACCATATTAAAATCAGCCCGAAGTAAGGAATTTATGACCAAAGAAGGTCGGAAAAAAGCTTACGAACAACTGCAAAAAAGAGGAATAGAAGGATTGATTGCTGTTGGTGGAGATGGGACCTTTACAGGAGCCAATATATTTTTCGAGGAGTATGGAATACCAATCGTCGGCGCACCTGGTACAATAGATAATGACTTGTATGGTTCTGACTATACCATAGGCTTTGATACAGCAGTCAATACAGCCCTCGATGCAATAGACAAAATACGCGATACTGCGAACTCCCATGATAGGGTCTTTTTCGTAGAAGTCATGGGAAGACATTCTGGGTACATCGCTATACACTGCGGAATAGGCGGTGGTGCGGAGCTTGTAATGGTACCTGAGACGTCCACGACGATTAACGATGTGATTAATACCTTGAAGGAAGGTCGGGATAGACAAAAGACGTCTTCTCTAGTCATTGTAGCAGAAGGTGGAGAGCAGGGCAACGCACATCAAATCGCCAATAAAGCAATGAAAGAACTCCCTGATCTAGATATTAGAGTATCGACATTGGGCCATATTCAACGAGGAGGATCCCCTACTTCATTTGACAGAATACTTGCTTCTAGATTAGGAATGGCGGCAGTCGAAGGATTGATCAACGGAGAGAAAAATGTAATGGTTGGGGTCATCAATGACAAAATCACCTACACTAGTTTCAAGCTTGCTATCTCTAAATCCAAGCCACTCAATGAAGACCTAATGAGAATGGTCAATATTCTGAGTATCTAAGTCAAAGCTTTTCAGCCAAAAAATTCTGTACTTCTGCTAACAGTACATGTTGATTATTATTGGTAAACCAGGTAATTGATGGGTCCTTTTTAAACCAAGTCATCTGTCGTTTGGCATAGCGCCTGCTGTTTCTTTTCAATAACCTTATCGCTTCTTCCTTATCATAAGCTTGATCAAGATAACCGTGAATTTCCTGATAACCCACGGTCTGAAGTGCATTCAGATGCCTTTGAGGGTACAACTTCGTTGCTTCCTCAAATAAACCGCGATCAATCATTTGGTCCATTCGGCGATCAATTCGCTCAAACAGCAATGACCTATCTAACTCCAAACCAATATTTATGCAATTGAAAGGGCGGTCTTGCACCGACTCTTCTTGTTTCCGATAGTGGCTATAGGTGTTACCGCTCGAGCGTATGATTTCTAATGCCCGAATTAACCTCATCGGGTTTGCCTGATCTACCACGTCAAAGTAAGCTGGGTCCCTATCTTTCAGTTCTTGCTGCAAATTTCCAATCCCCTCTGTCTCAAACTGATGATTTAATTCTTGTCGGAAAGAAGAATCAATTCCTGGCATATCATCCATACCTTGCCATATGGCTTTACAATACAAGCCTGACCCTCCAACCAGTAATATATTTTTTTGCTTTAGAAATAACTCATCTAACAGCTGTAGTGCATCTCTTTCATACTGACCTGCATTGTAGGACTCATTAATCGAAAGTGTATCTATGAAATAATGCTTGGCTTTAGACATTTCATCCGTGCTCGGCTTGGCCGTACCGAGCTTCATTTCTCGATAAAATTGCCGAGAATCAGCAGAGATTATCACAGTTTCTAGTTTTTGCGCAAGCGATACAGCCAACGCGGTCTTGCCAACTGCTGTTGGTCCGACTATACTAATCAAGTTAGGCCTATGAGTCTGAATCACTAATCATACATTTATTGCTTAAATTTAATCCAATGGATTCGGTAGAAGAAGAATTAAGTAAACTCAAAGAAAAGGTAGCCGGACTGGAGCAGCAGATCAATAAAAAAGATCAAGACTTCAAAGTACTATTTGACAAAACCAACTCTTACGTATCGACCCTTTTCAACTCAAGTAATGACTTAATCCAAATCATAGCTCCAGATGGGTCTATAAAGTTCGTAAATCAGACCTGGAAGTATAAACTTGGCTACCGAGAAGAGGAGCTGGAGCAGCTAAAATTCATCGACATTGTTCATCCCGACCACAAAAAAGCATCGTTAGAAAAATTAATGCTGATCACAGCCGGTTCAGAGTCAGAACATTTAGAAACCGTTCTGATAGGTAAGTATGGAAAAAACATCTATGTCAATGGTGAAATTACATGTGTGTTTGAAAATGACCAGCCAATCGAATATCGGTGCCTCCTATACGATATAACTGAGCGTGCCCGTGCAGAGAGTGCTCAAAGTCTCTATTATAAAATAGCGCACTACACGCACCAAGGAGAAACCCTTGAATTGCTCTATCAGCAAATATTTAATGAACTATCAAGTCACTTGCAGGTCAGAAACTTTTCGATCGTTCTCTTCCAAGATGAACACTTGTCGTATCCGATCAGGATCATTGACCGCAAAGCCTATTCACAAGAAGTGGATGATCTGTTATCAGCCTATACACTTGAGCGAAAAAAACCACTGATCGTTTACCAAGACGGAATCAAAAAAATTTCAGAACAACATCAGCAAAAAATATCTGGGGAGCTTCCCAAAATCTGGTTAGGCGTACCCTTTGAGCAAGAAGAAGTGAAAGGCGTGATGATGATGTACTCTTTTCGTGATCAGACAGCTTTTAACCACAAAGATCTAGAGTTATTGGACTTTATCTCGGGTATGGTTGCCTTGGCGTTGGAGCGGACCTTCAATAAGCAGAAAATTAAGCTACAAGGGGCACGCTTGATAGCTCTCTTCGAAAGTAGCACACATCAGATATGGTCAATTGACCGCTCGTTTAGCTTTACGTCCTTCAATGAAAATTATGCTCGGTCATTCTTTGACTATTTTGGCAAAAGACCAGAATTAGGCATGAGCCTAAAAGACAGTTATCAGCAGCTGTATGATGATCAGATGCAAGTATTCTGGCTTGAAAAGTACAAGGAAGCGTACCAAGGAAAGAATCTAAACTTTGAGACAAGAATAAAGAACGCCAATAATGAGACCGTATGGCGTGAGGTATTTATCAACCCAATTGTGCAAGAGAATGGCCGCATAGATGAAGTATCGGTCATCGCAAATGATATCACTGAAAAGTATCAAGCCAGCTTGGCTTTAAAAGACAGTGAAGAGAAATTCAGAAATATTTTTGAGTCATTTCAGGATATCTATTTTAGATGCAACCTCGATGGCGAAATCACCATGGTGAGTCCATCCGTTAGAGAAGTGTTAGGGTACGAACCAGCTAACGTCCTAGGACAAAATATAGCAGGGTTTTTTATCTCTAAAGAAACAAACGATTCCTTACTCAAAAAGCTATATCAACAAAGTAGCATAAAAAACTTTGAGGGGGCAACAAAAACGAGCAATGGCGAACATATTGATTTCTTATGTAATGTAAGATTGATCCGCAACCCATGGGACCAAGGTGGCGAAATAGAAGGTGTGGCAAGAGATATTTCGCGTCTGAAGCGCGCCAATAGCGAAATTATTCAAGCAAAAGATATGGCTGAAAGATCGCTTAAAATCAAAGAACGATTTTTGGCTAATATGAGTCATGAGATCAGAACACCGATGAATGGCATCATCGGCATGATAGACTTGCTAGGTGCTACCCCACTTAATGATGAGCAATCCGAATACATAAGGACCATAAAAAAATCGTCGGATACTCTATTGGAGATACTTAATGATATACTTGATCTGTCCAAAATAGAGGCTGGTAAGATGAGATTGAAGCTGAAACCAGTGAAACTTATCGATACAATAGAGAAGGTCTACGATTTATACTCTCAACAGGCTTATAAAAATAATACCAGTCTGTACTATCACATAGATGATACGCTACCCGAATACGTATCTGCAGATGAAACTCGACTCTTGCAAGTCATTTCCAACCTCACGTCTAATGCGATTAAATTTTCTCAAAAGAAAGGGATCATCAATATAGGAATACGCGTCATCGACCATAAAAAAAACAACTTCACATTTCGAGTTGCCGTCAAAGACAGTGGAATTGGTATTCACCCTGATGATCAAAAGAAGTTATTTGTTTCGTTCAATCAATTAGATAGCTCGAACAAAAAGCAATTTGCTGGAACAGGGCTAGGGTTAGCTATCTCAAAAGAATTGGTAAAATCAATGAATGGCGAAATCGGCGTGGTTTCAACTCCTGGTTTTGGCAGCACTTTCTGGTTCACTTTTGACGCATCAAAGACAGAAAAGCCTGCTCAGGAAGAAAGGGAAATCTTGTCTTTCAATGACGACCATTTCTCAGAACATCCGCCCAAAATTCTGCTGGTAGACGACAATGATATCAACAGAAAAGTTGCTGGCAGAATACTATCAATATCTGGTTGTATTGTCGAAGAAGCCAGCTCAGGACCTGTTGCTGTCAAACTGGCTTCAGAGCAACCTTTTGACTTGATATTCATGGATATTCAAATGCCAGAGATGGATGGGCTAGAAACTACAGAAATAATACGGAGCCTTCCATTAGAGAGAGTCCCTCCTATAATAGCTATGACTGCCTACTCAATGGAAGAAGACAAAGAGAAATTTATAAGTCAGGGCATGGATGATTATCTACCTAAACCCATAAAATCTCATCTTCTGATCGAAAAAGTCAAACAATGGACTAAATCTAACCTAGAGGTCGTAGATAGCTCTGTGTTTGAAGAGAAAGCGCAAGAATTGATCATCAACCAAAATACACTTAACCAATTGCATAAATATGGAGGTAAAGAACTAATTGTTAGTGTCTTAGAAGACTTCAAAAAAGAAGCGATAGAGCAAGTCAATGAATCCCTACACGCTATCAAATCAGAAGATTACAATGCCATTAACCGTTTAATGCATACACTAAAAGGTAATGCAGGTACCTTGGGAATAGAGAAAGTCTCAAAACAAGCAGATACCATCGAAAAGAAGATTAAAGAGAATAAATTTAGTAAGATTGCAAGAGAGTTGAATAAGTTAACGACAGCGCTAGATGAATTCATTGACAGCTATAAAAACATAATTAAAAATGAGTAAAAAGATAATTATTGCTGAAGACAGTTCCGTGATTCAAAATCTAACAAAGAGAATACTTTCCATTCAGAGTTATGAGATCGTATCTGTCAAAAATGGACAAGAGGTACTGAAAAAATTAGAAGAAGATATCTTTGATTTAGTGCTGCTGGATATCAATATGCCAGTAATGGATGGCGTAGAGTGTGCAAAACGTATTCGTGAGAGCTCAAATGAAAACATTAAGAACATACCAATTATTGCTATCTCAGGAAATGCTCGAAATTATTCCATGGATGATTTTAAAGCAATGGGAATCAATGACTACTTACCTAAACCTCTAGATTACGATCAGATGGTTGAAAAAGTCCACCAGTATACTAACAACTAATGACTATAAAGTACACCTCTAATTTTCTGAATAAACTCGAAGATATTTTCGCGGAAACAGACTATATGCTGAGGTACGAAAAAGGTAA
Organism: Cyclobacteriaceae bacterium; assembly: GCA_047627515.1. GTDB lineage: Bacteria > Bacteroidota > Bacteroidia > Cytophagales > Cyclobacteriaceae > JAYPLE01. The sequence goes on from JBLHTU010000001.1 coordinate 21,274, forward strand.
ATTTAATAGTGGATACTGTATTCTTAGAGATACTAAAATTGTCATTGTCAACAAGTACTTTCCATTAGAAGGAAAAATTAACAGCCTTGTTGACATTCTCAAAATGTTAGACTTGGACCGTTCCAAAATCAGTGATAAAAACAGACAGCTTCTTGATCAAATCAACCAAAATCAATTACAGCTTTGAAGATTAGCTTTCTAGGAACAGGTACTTCGCAGGGTGTACCCGTTATAGGGTGCACTTGTGGGATTTGTCAATCTCTCGATTTTAGAGATAAAAGATCGCGTAGTTCGATCCACGTGGTTTGGGACGATACCAGTATAGTAGTTGATACAGGGCCAGATTTCAGACAACAGATGCTACGTGAACGAGTTTCTAAAGTCGATGCGATTATCTACACGCATGAACACAAAGATCATACTGCTGGCATGGATGATGTAAGGAGTTTCAACTTCTTGCATAAAATGGATATGCCTATCTATGCTAGGCAACAAGTCATCGATCAACTAAAACGTGAATTCTCTTACGTTTTTGCGGAAACTAAGTATCCAGGTGTGCCTCGTGTCATCACAAATGTGATCGGTAGCACTTCTTTCGAAATCAATGGACATACTATTTTGCCAATAGAAGTGATGCACTACAAACTACCCGTTCTTGGCTTTCGATTTGGAGACTTTACGTATGTCACAGATGCGAATCATATTTCCGATACAGAATTAGAGAAAATTAAAGGCTCCAAGTATTTTGTGGTGAACGCCTTGCAGCAAACAGAACATATCAGCCATTTTACACTTGATGAAGCTATTGAAATCGCTCAAAAAGTAGGAGCAGAAAAAACCTACTTTACGCACATCAGTCATCGATTAGGCAAGCATCAGGAAATCAATTCTTCTTTACCCGAGGGTATTGAATTGGCTTGGGACGGTCTCACGATCGAATTGTAAATATGTTTCACCACTTTCTATTTGTCGAAAAGCTTGCACGTTCACTTAATGAAGTATTAAATGGAGGTAGACTGTCAGCGTCTTATACGCAGCAAAAAGATGAGCTGATCCTAAGCTTTGAGAGCCCTCAAGACTTTCACATAAAAGCAGACCTTAGACCGATATCGTCCTTGCTTTACTTCCCTGCTCAGTCGTCAAGAGCAAAGCGGAATAGCGTCGATATTTTTCCCGAAATAATCGGTCAGAAGGTAACAAGTATTCAATCACATCCTTACGATCGGTCGTTTAGAATCCATCTTGAAAGGAGATATTCATTGATCTTCAAAATGTACGGACGACGATCAAATGTTCTACTCTATAAAGACGATCGGCAAGTTGCTATTTTCAGAACAACACTTGCTCAAGATAAAGGCATCACTTTAGCCGATTTTGATGATGTGAATCCTCCGGATGCCTTACAGCTAGAGAAAATACTAGACGAGCCAACAAAAAGCTACCTAGCAGATCAACAGATAACTGACCCCATCGAAGCAATTAATCTACTTCGTGAAAAATCCGTTTATCTTCAAACTTCCCCCAAGCTGACGATTCGACATTTCAGCCTCGACGCAAACGAAGAAGTGTTAGATCCGATCCAATGCGCCAATGAGTACTACTCTATTTTCAATAAAAGCATCTTGTTTGAAAATGAAAAGGCTCAGCTAAAGCAGCAGTATCTGCACAAAAAAAAACAAAGTGAGAGCTACATCAAGAAATCTAGTGCCAAGCTAGATCAGATTGCAAACAGACGTAGTTACAAAGAAATAGCGGATCTGATCATGGCCAATCTGCATATATTAAAAGCCGGCATGGAAACCGTTACTTTATTTGATTTCTATCAAAATAGTGACATCGAAATCAAACTGAAAAAAAACCTTTCTCCTTCGAAAAATGCTGAGATTCTTTACCGAAAGTCGAAAAACGAGCAAGTTGAACTACAGTCAATTCAAAGAAATATCGATGATAAAAAGAGGCGCTTAAATGAGCTATTTGAAGTTATTGAGCAGATAGACTTTGCTGCTGATTGGAGAGGACTTAAAAGCCTTAATAAACAATCTAAGAAAGAAGCGGACGATCCAATTCTGCCTTATCACAGTTACCAATTTGCAGGATACGAAATAAGAGTAGGTAAAGACGCCAAGAGAAATGACCAACTAACAACTAAGCACAGTAGCAAAGATGATATATGGTTACATGCGAAAGATGTAAGTGGATCTCACGTGGTAATTAAAAACCCGACTAAAAAGAGGCCTCCAAGTAACGTGCTCGAATATGCTGCCCAGATTGCAGCCTACTATTCAAAACGAAAATCAGATAAACTTTGTCCTGTACTTTTTACGCAAAGAAAATATGTGCGTAAATCAAAAAAACTTCTCCCCGGTCAAGTGATTGTTGAACGAGAAGAAGTTCTTCTTGTAGAGCCTTCAAACCCTAATAAATAAGTTTTTTATTCTACTTGGTGAACCTTCATCATATTCGTGTGTCCTGACCAATGAGAGGGCATAGAAGCTGTATTGATGAAAATATCACCTTTTTCTAATAGGTTTTTCTCCTCAAGTATATGCTGGATATGATCGAGTGTATCATCTATATTCTCCGTCTTATCATAATAGAAACTCTTCACACCCCACACCAAATTTAACTGTCTTAGCAAATGTTTTTGATTCGTGAAAATGTAGATTTCAGATTTTGGTCTGTGCTTAGATAACTGAAACCCGGTGTAACCTGATTTTGTCATCCCTACCAAAGCTCTAGCATTTACAAATTCTCCCAGTTTACATGCAGCTCTGACTAATAAGTCATTTAACTGATTAACAGATTCGAAATCTTCATCATAAAACTTATGATAGATTGACTCACTTTGAGTTTCGACAGCTGAGATCGTTTGGCTCATTCTTCTTACGGCATGTACTGGGTACTTACCTGAAGCTGATTCTGCAGACAGCATGAGAGCATCAGCTCCGTCCATGACTGCATTTGCCACGTCGTTCGTTTCCGCTCGTGTAGGTCTTGGATTCTCGATCATACTCTCCATCATCTGCGTGGCAATGATCACTGGCTTACCAGCAATATTACATTTCCTGGCAATCTGTTTCTGAAGAATAGGTACATCATGCATTGGGATTTCAACGCCCAAATCCCCTCTGGCTACCATGATGGCGTCAGTCACTGCTATGATCTCATCAATATTATCGATCGCCTCAGGTTTCTCAATTTTGGCTACTATTTTTGTATTCTTACCGGCAGCTACTATTTTCTCCCGTAGCTCAGTTATATCGGAAGCCTTTCGTACAAACGATAACGCAACCCATTCCAAGTCAAACTGAAGACCAAACTCAAGATCTTCCTCGTCTTTGGGTGTCAATGAAGGAGCGGAAACATTAGTATTTGGCAGATTGATTCCTTTTCTAGACTTCAGTATGCCACCATGTACAACTTCTGTATGCACCTCTTTCCCATCTACTTTGATAACTCTAAGTTCAAGATTACCATCATCTATTAAGATTGAATCACCTGTAGCCACATCGTTTACAATCCCTTTGTAAGAAGTGCTGACGCGCTCTGCCGTACCTACTAATTCGTCAGTAGTTATGACCAAAGGGTTACCGACTTCTATCTCAACAGCATCATTTTCAACTTTATTGACTCGAATTTTAGGCCCCTGAAGGTCTTGGAGAAGCGCGATGTGGGTTCCCAACTCTATATTAATCTGAGATACCAACTCAATGACCTTTTGGTGATCTTCATGCGTACCGTGCGAAAAATTCAGTCTGAATACATTCGCACCTGCCTTAATTAATTCAATTAATGTCTCCTTATTGTTACTGGCCGGACCTACTGTAGCTACAATTTTTGAGCGTTTTTGAAAAGTTTCAATCATATTTTTTTGTTATTCTTTCGCGGATCAGAAAAGTAAATTCTCTTTTTGCTTGATCTTCTCTACATCCAATTTCAGCAAATAATCTATAGCCGAAATTTCTTTAATCTTCGAAATTAAAGGATCAATTGTAAAGTCAACTACTTGTGAGTGTAATTTCAAGAAAAAGTCGAACTGTGGCAATTCGGAAAGTAACAGTTGATTTTTCCCATTCCCTTTCACTAATTTATTTCTAAGCAAAAAATGTTGATGAAAATCGCTCTCACAAACGTAGTTTGAGATTACTAAGGACGACTTATCCTTGAACTTTATAACCTGATCTCCACGCTTTTCAAGATCAAAAAATTCTGTCTTATTTAGGTGCCAGGCAAGTTTATACTCCTGCGCATTGCAGACGATTCCAAGTAAATCAAAATCGTAAACAATATTTGTGATTAGTTTCTTTCGCTTCATCGCTCGATCACTGCATTCTTGCCCTTCGTCGCAAAGTACTATCAGTCATTGCAAATAGTTTGATTTTAATCCCTTTAATGTATTTCTTTGCGTTGAATTTTTAACTAAACACTAGAAATAATGTCAGAAATTGCTCAAAAAGTAACGTCAATAATTATTGACAAATTGGGTGTAGATGAATCTGAAGTTACACCAGAAGCGAGCTTTACAAATGATCTTGGTGCAGATTCTCTAGATACCGTTGAATTGATCATGGAATTCGAAAAAGAATTTAATATTTCTATTCCAGATGATCAGGCCGAAAATATTGCAACTGTAGGAAATGCTATCAGCTATCTTGAAGAAAACGTAAAAGCATAAGTTTTTTAAAAGACATTTTATGGAATTAAAACGTGTAGTAATAACTGGGATCGGCGCACTTACTCCAATTGGAAACACCAAAGAGGAGTATTGGTCTAATTTGGAAAAAGGGGTCAGTGGTGCCGCTCCCATTACACGTTTTGATGCTTCAAAATTCCGCACAAAATTTGCTTGTGAAGTAAAGAATTTTGATGTCAGCGAACATCTCGACCGAAAGGAAGCGAGAAAAATGGATCCCAACTCGCAGTTTGCAATGGTCGTCGGGGAAGAGGCCATTCAAGATGCAGGAATAGATCTTGAAACAATCGATAAAGATGAGGTTGGAGTAATCTGGGGGTCTGGTATCGGTGGTTTAAAAACTTTTCAGGATGAAGTCTCGGTATTTGCCGGCGGTGACGGTACGCCTAGATTTAATCCATTTTTCATTCCCAAAATGATCTGTGATATAACACCAGGCTTGTTGTCGATTAAATACGGATTTAGAGGTCCAAATTTTGCAACAGTTTCTGCTTGCGCGTCATCTAATCACGCGATTAACGATGCTTTTACATACATAAGATTAGGAAAGGCAAAAATGATATTAGCTGGAGGCTCTGAATATGGAGTCGTAGAGTCAGCAATGGGCGGCTTCAATGCAATGAAAGCCTTATCCGAAAGAAATGACAGCCCTGAGACCGCATCTAGGCCTTTTGACAAAGACAGAGATGGTTTTGTGCTTGGCGACGGAGCAGCAGCCCTATTCCTAGAAGACCTTGACCACGCGTTGGAACGAGGTGCCAAAATTTATGGTGAAGTATTAGGTGGCGGTATGTCAGCCGATGCTTATCATATCACAGCCCCACATCCGGAAGGACTTGGCATCATGAAAGTGATGAAAGACGCATTGAAAGATGCTGAACTATCTGCAGATGCCGTCAATTATATCAATACGCATGGCACATCTACTCCATTAGGAGATGTAGGAGAACTGAAGGCGATCAAAGCGATCTTTGGTGATCATGCATATGATCTTAACATTAGCAGTACCAAATCGATGACAGGCCACTTGTTAGGTGCTGCAGGAGCAATAGAAGCCGTAGCTTGTCTACTTGCCATCGAAAAAGGGATCATCCCTCCTACGATCAACCATTTCACAGATGATCCAGACATCGATCCAAAATTGAATCTAACTTTTAACAAAGCTCAGAAGAGAAATGTTGAAGTAGCCATGAGTAATACGTTTGGATTTGGAGGACACAATACCTCAATAATCTTTGGTAAATACAAAGGCTAAGTGTCTCACCTGGCACATCGATTACGTTCGAAAATATTTCAACTCTTATCGCGAAACCCTAAAGATCAGGAATTTCTAAAAGCCTTGATTATGATCACAGGCAAAAGGCCCTACAATATTGATTTGTATAAGTTGGCTATGCGACACAGCAGTAAAGCACCTGTAAACCACCATGGCCTAAAAGAGTCAAATGAACGGCTCGAGTACTTGGGCGATGCTATACTTGGGATGATAGTTGCAGAATATCTGTTTGCAAGGTTCCCATTCAAGGACGAAGGGTTTTTAACAGAGGTCCGTTCAAAAATTGTTAATAGAGAAACACTTAATCGTCTCTCTAAAAAAATTGGCCTTCATGATCTCATCGAATTTAATAATCAAAATAATACGCTAAACCCTAAGTCTATCTATGGGGATTCGCTAGAAGCGCTTATTGGAGCCGTGTACTTGGATAAAGGATACTATTTTACCCAACAGTTTGTTATCAGGCGACTGCTTTATATTCACTACGACTTAGATGAGCTGATACATACCACATCCAATTATAAAAGCAAAATAATCGAGTGGTCTCAAAAGGAAAATAAAGATCTTTCGTTCGACACAAGTGTACCTGAAGATGGTAAAGGGCACAAGCAATTCACCTCTCAGGTATTTATTGACGGAATCCCTGAAGAGCTTGGGTATGGATCTAGCAAAAAGAAAGCTGAACAGGATGCCGCACGAAAGACCATGGAAAAATTGTCGATAGATGATGTCTAGCGGGCTCAAATTAAAGATTGGTGGAGCATGTCTCAATCAAACTCCCCTAGACTGGAGAGGCAATATAGATCACATTCTGCAAGCCATTTCAGAGGCCAAAGCCGATCAAGTCCAGATATTATGTCTGCCTGAACTCTGCCTTACTGGCTACGGGTGTGAAGATCTTTTTCTAAGCGACTGGTTACCAACTAAGGCGCTACTGAAACTAAATGAAATCATACCTCACACTGAAGGTATCCTTGTGAGTGTAGGTCTTCCCATCAGACGGGAAGGCAATACCTACAACTGCATCGCATTGATAAAGGATTGTCAGGTGCTGGGTTTCTATGCTAAACACCACCTAGCAAACGAAGGAGTACATTACGAACACCGCTGGTTTTCCTCTTGGCCATATAATGAGCAAGTCGACATAGTTTATAATGGGATTAATGTCCCACTCGGTTCCTTTACAATCTCTCAGTTTGATATTACGATAGGGTTTGAGATTTGTGAGGACGCTTGGCATCTAAACCGGCCTGGCAGTAACTTCATTAACAAGGCACATCTTCTTCTAAACCCAAGCGCCAGTCACTTTGCATTTAACAAAGAGTCGTTCCGAGAGAATCTTGTTGTAGAAAGTTCAAAGCGGTTTAACTGTGTGTACCTATACACAAATCTACTTGGCAACGAAGCAGGCAGAATGATCTATGATGGAGATGTGCTTATTGCTCAAAAAGGCAAACTGATCGCTCACAACAAACGCTTCTCCTTCAAAACATTCAATTTATTATCACAAATTGTAGATTTTGACACTCAAACTGCGGACGTTCAGATTCTAGAGCAGGCAACCAGTAGTCTACAAGAGTTTGGACAAGCCGTGCCTCTTGCCTTATTTGATTACCTAAGGAAAAGTCGAAGTGACGGGTTCGTGATATCATTGAGTGGAGGGGCTGATTCCAGCTCAATTGCTGTGCTAGTAGCACAGATGGTTCGATTAGGCACAAAAGAGTTAGGCATTTCTAATTTCTGCGAAAAGCTGGGAATTGAACCTATGAAGGATGAGAAAGAGATCATGAGCAAGATCATGGTCACAGCCTATCAAGGTACAGAAAACAGCTCTTCAGCGACCTTAGAATCTGCTCAGACGCTAGCTCAAAGCATAGGCGCTACATTTTACCACTGGAGAATAGATGATGAGGTCAGTAGCTATTTGCAAAAAATTCAAAAAGCTATTGGTAGAAAGCTCACTTGGGAAAGAGATGATATCGCTTTGCAGAATATACAGGCAAGAGCTAGATCTCCGATCATATGGCTACTTGCTAATCTTGATAGATATTTACTCTTGACTACTTCCAATAGGTCTGAGGGTTCCGTCGGGTATACAACTATGGACGGAGATACGAGCGGAAGCATCGCTCCTATCGCAGCCGTTGACAAGTACTTCTTACTGGAATGGCTTCAATACGCAGAGTTACACCTGGACTATCCTGGCTTGCGCAAAGTCAATGAGCTACAACCCTCAGCAGAACTAAGGCCATTAAGTAGCACACAAACTGACGAGAATGACTTAATGCCATATCAAGCATTACAAGCCATTGAACTGCAAGCTATCAGAAACCGAAAATCACCACTTGAGGTATATCAACTACTCAAAACAGATTATGCTTCTGACGTACTAGTCGGCTGGATCAAAAAATTCTATCATTTATGGGCTGTTAACCAGTGGAAGAGAGAACGTCTAGCACCTAGTTTTCACGTAGATGATTACAATGTCGACCCACGCACATGGTGTCGTTTTCCTATACTGTCGGGAGCCTTTAGAGAAGAGCTAGAAGAGCTAGATAAACTTTGATTATGGTACAGGGTCATAACCCGAGCCACCCCACGGATGGCATTTCCCAATTCGCTTAAGACCTAACCATAAACCACGCAATCCGTGCTTCAAAATAGCTTGCTTTGTGTATTCCGAACAGGTAGGTGTAAATCGGCAGGAACTTGGGAAAAAAGGTGAAATTCCATACTGATAGAATAACACAGGAATGATTAAAATGCTCCTAAGTATTTGTTTCACTGAACAAAGTTAGTTTTGTTTTTGGAGCTACCAATAAAAATGATTCAGTTTGCGTTCTTTCCTTAAAATGACCTACAAATCATCAGTACATATCAGCGGAGATTGAATCAGTGAAGCAGGCGGTACTATTCATTTCTTCATTCATATTTTTCACATCGGCGGTTGTTTGCTCTCCAGCAGATACGATGCGTTCCCCAAGCAGTGAATATACAATCAACGAAATATTCGTTCTTGGCAATAAGAAAACTAAGACACCCATAATTTTAAGAGAACTAGGCATTGAAAAAGGCCAGATTTTCGATTCGCTAGGCATAGTGGAAGCCTTAGCTGCTGCAAAAATAAGGATCTATAATACCAACCTCTTTAATTCAGTCACTCTACAACCTCTTTTTTCGGGTACTGAACTCATAGACCTTCTAATCAAATTAGAAGAGCGTTGGTATTTTTATCCAAGTCCCTTCTTGCGGATTGCTGATCGAAATATCATGGACTGGATCGTTAATAGAGGAAGTCAAATAGACCGATTTAATGCTGGCATAAAATTAGATCAGTATAATTTTCGTGGAAGAAACGAAAGGTTGAGGTTCGTCGGGCAATTTGGATTTGAGAGAAGGTTTGCAGTTGCTTACACAATACCCTATATCGAGAAGACCCAAAAACATGGACTAGGCTTCGAAGTAGTTTATAATGAACGCGAAAAAATGCCTTATGTGACAACCGATCACCTCCCTACATTTATTAATGTCCCCGATATAAATCGTAGTTCATGGTATGGGGAAGTCAGGCACTCCTATCGACCCTCTTTTTATTCAACACATTTCAGCTCTGTTGCCTTCAGCCAGACAGCTATTTCCGACACTATTGTTTCCCTTAACCCAAATTTCCTAGGAGATAGTAAAACTAATCAAAGATTCATTCGACTAGGATATGGTTTTGTCAATGACCTAAGGAATAACAGAAATTTCCCCACAGCAGGTCATTTACTGAGAGTAGATGTAGTGCAAAGAGGTATTGGTGTTTTTGATGATGTTAGTATTTTCTCTATTAATACCGTGTTCAATAAGTACTTTGAACTTGAAAAGAACATGTATTTCGCAACAGGTTTTATAGGTTACTTCTCTACACCGGGGGATCAACCTTATTTTAATTATCGTGGCTTAGGATATGAGGGGACTGCAGCTCGTGGATTTGAGCTAGATGTGATAGAAGGGCCGCGCTACTTTCTTGTCAAAAATTCAGTTCGTAAACTACTTTTTGAAGGCAAGAAAGACATGAGCGAATTTATGCCTATTGCGCAATTCAATGATTTAAAATTGGGGCTATACGCCAAATTAATTGCAGATTTTGGCTACGTAGAAAACTATCCTCAGTATGAAATTAGCAGCAGGCTGTCTAACCAACTGCTGTACAGCGTCGGTGTAGGATTGGATATACTAACTGTGTACGATTTAGTCTTGAGACTAGAATACACCTATAACTCTCAAGATCAGCTCAATTTCGCCTTCAATATTCAAGCGGACATCAATTAAAGTTTTTCCAAGGTTTCACTCTGTCTTTTCGGTCAATTTTATACCACTGACCAATCCTAACACCTTCTTTCATATTGCCCTCAAAAGTTTGAGCACCTTGAGGATCATAGTATTTCCATAAACCAGTTTCTAATCCCATAACTAGTTCTCCAGACTGCCATAGCTGGCCGTTATCATGGTAAAAATTCCATTTCCCTTCAGGTAGACCCTCGATATAAGAACCATTTCTCACAAGAATTGACGTTTCATTGTAGAATGCCCATGCACCTTCATATAGGCCTTCTAAATAAATACCTCTCTTCTCTAAAGCACCATTCATATGATAGTACCAAGCTGAATCCTGAGGCCTATCACCTAACCAAAACTCTATGGCCTTCACCTGACTATTTGGATAGAAATATTTTTGAACACCACTTAACTCTTCTTTTTCAAAACTTTGAATGGCATTGATAGCACCATTTTCAAAATAACGGTATGATAGGGTTGTATCAGACCAAATATCATATCTGGATGAAAAATATTGATCTTGACCATTTACTTGGCAAACAATGGTTAGTAAAACCGAAATTATAATTAGTTTTATATGGCTCATCAAGATTATTTCCAAAAATATGAATTATGTACTATATATAAAATCCACCTAGTGAGATCCGTTCGTATCATCATACGAATCATTTGTCTCCTGTCCTTGACGTCAAATTTAGCACAAGATGGGGCTTTTCACGCAGGCGCAGCTAGCAGCTCCATGGCGGAAACAAATGTAAATATTAGCGATCACTGGTCAGTTTTTAATAATCCTGCTGGTATGGCTACGTTACACGAGCCTGGTATGCTGCTAGGTTATCGAAGTCAATACGGGATGGCCGCTTTCCAGGTACTTTCAATGGCATTCATTTATCCAGCATTAAATTTCACATCAGCAGTTAGCTTTCTGCGATTTGGTGATGATATCTATAATCAACAGAAAATCGGCTTTCATTTAGCACATAAACTGCAAATGGTAAGTTTAGGCATTGGCGTGCAATACGTACAACATCATTTCAATGAACTCGGAACCTTAGGCGGTATTGCTATAGATTTCGGCGGCATTGCTGAGATCACAGAGTATCTTAGGTTGGGTGCCCATATTTTTAATATTAATCAGGGGGCACTCAATGTTCGTCAACCGATTCCAGTTATTATGCGAGTCGGAATCTCCTATCTACCCTCTGAGAGGTTCATCATAACTACAGAACTAGAAAATGACCTAGACCGCTCAGAAGTCCTGAAAATTGGACTTAGTTATCAACTGGTGGAGTGGTTGGATCTTAGAACTGGTTTTGCGAACAGCCCCAAAAGTCTTTGTTTTGGATTTGGACTCAGACATGATAAGCTAATAGCTGACTACGCCTACATCACTAGAGCACCAGCAGGTATCATCCATGAATTCTCTTTTACGATTTTTCCTGCAAAATGAAAGCGTTCCGCCTCATCGGAATGATCAGTTTTACCCTTCTTCATTCGTATTCAACATTCGCTCAGGAAATAGACCTTGAATCATTTGTAGAACAGAACTTTGACCTTCAATACCAGTCGATTAATTACGAAGATATTTATGAATCGCTCTTCATTTATCACACTAGACCGCTCAATCTCAACACTGCGACGGAGGATGAACTGACCAATCTCTACCTGCTGAATCGCACTCAAATAGTTAGTTTAATTGCTTACCGTGTCAACTCCGGACCTTTACTATCTGTCCACGAATTACAAGTCATCGCTGGGTTCGACCCGAGCACAATCAAAAAAATAATGCCATTTGTTACTTGCAGTAAAACCCTATCAAGCTTAAAATCAGAGTTAACAAATCAGAGCCAGCAAACGGACAATTATTTAATAGTAAGGCATACGAGAACGATACAGTCAAAAGCTGGATACCAAAACGATGACGGATATCTAGGTAGTCCAGATCATGTGTATGCACGGTGGCGTCTGAGTGATCCTGACAATTTTAGTCTTGGATTCACGACCGAGAAAGATGCGGGAGAAGCTATTAAATGGAATGACCAAGTCAAAGGGTTTGATTATTGGTCCTTTCACGCACAAATCAAAAATATGGGTGCAATCAGTAACCTAGTCATTGGAGATTATCAACTCCAGTTTGGCCAAGGGCTCGTCTTTGGTGCTGGTTTCGCGCCTGGCAAGGGAGCTGAAACTATTCTTACAACACGAAGAGGTAATACTGGATTACGGCCTTTTGCCTCGGTCATAGAATCTGGCTTTTTCAGAGGCGTAGCAACTACTGTAGAACTCCGAGACCTGGATGTCACCCTGTTTTATTCTAACCTTAATCAAGATGGTAATAGACAACTAGATACAACCTACAGTGCAGACGAGGAATTTTTCAATTCCATTCAAGTAACTGGAATGCACAGAACTGCGAAAGAATTGGCAGCAAAAAATCAAATCAATGAAAACTCCTTTGGCGCAAACATTCTGTTTCAAAAACATCCTCGTTTCAACTTGGGTCTTACTTTACTATCAAATCAATTTGACCGGCCTATCATAAAAAAGCCCACAACTTATAACCGTTATGAGTTTACAGGAAAACAAAATATGGTTGGAAGCGCATATATAAACTACACCTGGCAAAACGTACTGTTATTTGGGGAGTATGCTAGATCCAAATCAAACGGTCAGGCTGTAATTGCAGGCCTAATAGCAACTATAACCCCATCGATAGACCTCTCAATGGTCTCGCGTAACTACGCAGAAGATTATCATTCATTCTATGGTCAAGCTTTTGGAGAGACGAGTAGGGTGATCAACGAGAAAGGTGTGTACTGGGGCATTAGTGTTAAACCATCACGTACTCATCAATTTCACGCTTATTATGATCGATTTTTCTTCCCTTGGATTAAGTTCCAGGTAGAGGCTCCTTCAGATGGTTTCGAATGGCTCGCCAGATATACGTTTGCACCTACAAAAAAAATGTCACTATTCTTGCAACATCGGCTTGAGCACAAGCAAGTAACGGAAACACCATCAGATCAAAATCTTCAAATTTTAATCGATCGGATTAGAAGACAATCGATAGTCAATTATCAACTGCAAGTCACCAGTCGGCTAGCCATGAAAACCAGAGTGCAGTTCTCTTCTCTCAATCTTGGCTATGAACGATCGCAAGGATTGCTACTTCTACAAGATGTCAACCTCAGGTTAAGAAAATGGAGCATCAATGCAAGGTTTGCACTTTTTGATACAGATGACTTTAATAATAGACAATACGTTTTCGAAAGAAATGTCCTATATGCATTTGCCCTTCCAGCTTACTATGGCCAAGGTACTAGACAGATGCTCATGGCTGTTTTCAAGCCTAGTAACAAGCTAAATATCTGGTTGCGCATTGCGCGCTTTAAATATCTACACCAAGATGCGATAGGCTCAGGGTTTGAAAAAAGTATCGGAAACATTCGATCAGAAATTACCTCTCAGATAAGGTTCCGATTCTAAGAAATAAGTTTCCCATACGAACAGCAAGCATCAAGCTCAACAGTTGTCTAAATGCTGCCTGTATTCTCTGCAAGTAACATTCCACGATTATTATCGAAGAGCCTATTTCCACTAAAACTATTTTAAATTATTCATATGTAACTACATATAATGTATTTACGTATATTTGATGAGCCTATGAAAAACATGAAACCTTATCAGAAAAAATCAAAAGATCAATCGTTCGAATTACTTGACTTAATCAAGAACAGGTTTAGTCCTCGCGCTTTTGCAAGACAACCGATCAGTGAAGACCATACCCACGTGCTACTGGAGTCTGCAAGATGGGCACCTTCCAGTATGAATATGCAGCCTTGGAGGTTTCTGTATGCATATCAAGGGGAAAAATCATTTGAACTCATGGTAGATTCCTTGATGGAAGGCAATAAGCCATGGGCTAAGAAGGCCTCTCTCCTCATTTTAACCATGATAATACCGGTCACAGAATCGGGTGAAGAAAATCACTATGCATTGCATGATTTGGGTCTGGCAATGGGTCAGCTAAGCATACAAGCGGAAGCATTGTCTATTGGCATACATCAGATGGGTGGATTTTCTAAGCAACGAGCAATAGAGCTACTGGGATTACCAAGTGAACTAATTCCTGTCACCATCAATGCACTAGGCTATTATGGCGATCCATCTACATTAAAGGAGCCATTTCAATCTCGAGAAACGTCCGTCAGAAATAGACTTGATTTATCTCAAATTAGTTTTCATCAAAAAATATCTTAATAAAATGGAATCAATTATTCACACTGCAAATAGCAGAGGCGCGGCAAACTTTGGTTGGTTGGATAGCAAACACACCTTTAGTTTTGGTAGATACTATAACCCTGAACGCGTACATTTTGGAGCGTTGCGCGTACTCAACGATGATATTGTACAAGGAGGAATGGGTTTTGGTACTCACCCTCATGACAACATGGAAATTGTTTCTATTCCCCTCCAAGGGGATCTTGAACATCAGGATAGCGCTGGCAATACCGAAGTCATCAAGTCTGGAGATATACAGATCATGAGTGCAGGGACAGGACTCACTCACTCAGAGTACAATCATAGTAAAACTAACAAAGTCAATTTCCTTCAACTTTGGGTACTCCCCAAAAAGCAAAATATTACTCCTCGATACGAGCAAAAATCCTTTCCGCTAACAAACAGGAAAAACAAATTAACAACTGTCGTATCACCTTCTGATCCACAGGCGGTTTGGATCAATCAAGATGCTGCATTCACACTTGGTCATCTTGATGAAGGAAAAAAACTAACCTATGACATCCAATTTTCGGGAAATGGTGTCTATGTATTCGTAACCGAGGGAGCAGGTGATGTCAACGGACTTATACTTGATCAACGAGATGGTGCTGGTTTTGAAAGTGTAGATCAGATCAACATTCTAGCAAAAAAAGAGATGCAGCTTCTGATCGTGGAAGTGCCAATGGTTAGACTAGGGTAAGTTTACACTTTGGTGGTTCGTGACAATAGATGTCAATAATTAAAAATCCAATTGGCCGTGATATTATAGACGGAAGCAAACTTTGATTATCTATGAGAATTAGTATTATAGTTTTCTGTTTTATATTCATAACCAGCTGCAATTCGGTAACTAATGAATGCGGTCGGGAATTATTATGTACTGAAGAGTTTAGATCCATCCAAGTTGAAATTGTAGACACGGATGGAAATGCTCTTATGCTCGACACGTATCAGACCCTACAAGTAATCGGACAAAACCTGTATGATTTTACTGAAGATGGTTTCTTTGGCGATCAAGGTTATTATACCGTACTCACCGATGCGCAGTTGAATAGTTTACAAATGGATGGAGAAGTATTTATTTTTCAAGGAACTATCGACGGCTTAGAAGTGATCAATGAATCCTTTACGATCGGTCATGACTGTTGTCATATCAGCCTTCTATCAGGTCCGGAAAGGATAACGCTCAGCAATTAATCATCAACTCTACTCCGCTTGTCAAATCCAAGCTCGTATTTACATCTGTAATTGGCTATGTTTATTGTCAAAGAAAAGATCTTATGACAAATCTAAAACTGTTGGGAGTCGGCTCTCTCTTATTGCTAGCCAATTGGAGTATCGCGCAACCAACCAAAGTAAAGAACAAAGCCATCACGCTAGCTGATCAAGTAGAACAGAAAATGATTGAGTGGCGGCACGATATGCACGAAAACCCCGAGCTGTCAAATCGTGAATTCAATACGGCAAAAAAAATTGCAGCACATCTGACAGCTCTAGGCATGGACGTTCAAACAGACATAGCTATCACGGGTGTAGTTGGTATACTGAAAGGCGATAAGCCAGGACCAGTTGTAGGGTTAAGAGCAGACATCGATGCATTGCCCGTCACTGAGCGTGTAGAGATCCCTTGGGCATCAAAGGCTGTTTCGACCTACAATAACATAGAAACTGGGGTAATGCACGCATGTGGTCACGATACTCATATCGCCATCCTGATGGCAACGGCAGAGGTTTTGACTCAAATGAAATCCGAGTTACGTGGTACAGTAAAGTTTGTCTTTCAGCCAGCTGAAGAAGGAGCCCCTCCAGGCGAAGAAGGCGGAGCCAAATTAATGGTAAAGGAAGGTGTCTTAAAAAACCCTGACATCGATGTTATGTTTGGTTTGCATATCAATGCCCAGACTCCTGTGGGTAAAGTCACCTATAAATCAGGAGGCACACTAGCCGCTGCTGATCGATGGGTGATGCAGATTAAAGGAAAGCAATCACATGGTTCTGCTCCTTGGTCTGGTATCGATCCTATTGTGACAGCCGCTCAAATCATTACAGGTATGCAGACAGTTATTAGTCGTCAAGCAGAGCTAACAAATGAAGCCGCTGTGCTTTCCGTAGGACTTATCAGAGGTGGAGTAAGAAACAATATCATCCCAGAATCTGTCGAAATGATTGGCACCATTCGTACTTTAGATATTGCCATGCAAGACAAACTTCATGCAGACTTTAGAAGAGTGGCAACTAATATTGGTGAAGCAATGGGTGCGACAGTAGACTTGGAAATCAAGAAGATTGTCCCAATCACATACAATGACCCAATACTAACCAGCAAAACTGTGCCTTTTATAGAAGCGATGATAGGAAAGGAAAATGTTGCGACTAAGAAAGCAATCACTGGTGCAGAAGACTTCTCCTTTTTTGCCAATGAAGTTCCTAGCTTCTTCTTTTTTGTAGGTGGATGTCCTGAAGGAACTGATCCAAGTGAAGCAGCTCCACATCATACACCTGACTTTTACGTAGATGATTCCGGAATGAAGACCGGACTCAAAGCCATGCTAGCAGCTACACTCGGATATATGTATAACTAGTGAGCTACTCATAAAATCAAAAAAAGCCGCCAGAATTAATATTCTAGGCGGCTTTTTTGTACTGACCGGACCCTTATTTTAAGCTCCAAAGTTTTTCGTATCCTATATCGCCTTCTTGTGCCTTCAATTCCTTCAATGAAGTCCCAAGAAGCTCAATAACTCGATCCAAGTTCATGATCTCGTTCATTTGTGCCATCATATCGGATCCTTCTTTGTAACTGTCACTAATACCCTGACCGGAACCACTGATTTGACCTTGACCGTAAACTGTTGGACCTACTTTCCATCCATTAGTATCACCTGCCATTTTAAAGCTTAACATCGGACTAAGTGCACCATCTTCCCAAGCCATACGACAGTCTAGTGTCACACTTACGATAGCATCTACACCTAGTTCTCGAACCAACTTAACGTCAGGCATGTCAGCAGGAAAGGTCGTGCTGATACTACCTAGTATTTCAGACATTTGGGTAGGAATCAACAGCTTACAATTCTTGTAAGGCTTTACGACCACCTCTGTTGCCACAGTATCCTGTACGGAAAACATATTATCATATGATTGTGCTGCAATCGTCTGCTCAATACCTATAACCTCTACTCCTAATGTACTTTCTAATTCCGTTTTGAATTTCTGATAAGCTTCAGCAACCAGCGCATCCCAAAAAGCGTCTGGCAGCTCGGGGAAAGTCTTAGTAGTAGTCGTTGTTGTCTTAGTCGTGACATTTCCGACGGTAGATGAAGATGAACTGCTTTGTTGTTGCTTCAGCTCGGTAGCCCTCACCACGAAAGAAGCTATCGCTACCTTCTTGGCTTGAGAGAAGGGAGGTGACCAAAAAGCATTTGATTTTGTAAAATTGGTCTTAAAGCCATCATCATACTTGTTTGTAACGGCAGCTGTATTCTTATCGTAACCGACACCAAGTATCGTTTCACCTTCTCCTTCAAAAGTGATCTTTGTCCAGTCTGAAGACATGGAAACTACCTGTGCTGCTCCGACACCATCCACATCCTCCACTATTTCTTTGACGCGAGTCACCTGCAAATAATTATCTCCTTGGATATACTTTAAAGCTGGCGTTGAAGTATTTGAAAATGCTTCTTTTGGTATAACAATACGATCAGCACTCTTAAAGAGGCCAATATCATTGAATGTCTTAATACCCATAACCACACCTAGTACCTGCACATAAAAATCCTCTGTTCCCCCTTCTGGGTGATTCAATTCAAGAATTAGATCCTCATCAATTTTGATAGTAACAGGCTGTCCTTTTGGAACTCCATTGATAGATATGATTTCGATTGGCTCGACGGAAGGGGTACTAAAAGTAGCCTTTTGACCTGTTATCGTTGTAATTTCGAATGTATGAGTGCCCGCACTCGCCGCAACTGGACCTCCATAAAAACCATTGGCTACATGCTCCGTCTCGGCTCCGTCTATCATCACCGATCCATCAATTTTATTCATTCCCACACCTTCTCTTTTGAGAAAACTTACGCCTGCCATGGAAGAACCTTCCTCCCAAAAACCGAAATACTCAGTCTCTATCGTTCCAGCCTCACTAGGATACAAATTATCAGCATATATTACTCTCATCGAGACAGCGGACAGATCATCTGTCGTGGAGGTCAATAAATTACCAGCTAGTTTACCTATTGACTTCATAGGATTAAAGTTCTTTGCTTTTGCCTTCATTTTTTCGGCAAATGCACTTGTCTTACTCTCCCCTTCATTCTCTGATTTATCTTTCTTGATCGATAGCTGAGCGGTAGCGCTGAAGCTTACCAGCATCAAAATGAACATGAAATATGTGGCGTACTTTCTCATGATTGTTTTTTGTTGTAAAAGTAGAAATCCGTACTGGGCAAGACTATACCATGAAGACGGTATATAGCATGTGAGGAGACGGTATAACGCTAGTCCTAGGTTCGTCGACTCAATGGCCATTACAGACTATCGATCATATGAGGTACATCATACACTATGTGAATTTTTAGCAGTATTTTTATCAACTTCATCATTCAAACATGAAAAACCTACTCACCCTCAAAAACGGTCTGATCGTTTTTAGCATTATCTTTTTAGCTGCTCAATTAATACGGATAGATAAAATCAATTATACTCAAACTACTTCTAGTGATATCTTCCAAGTATTAGACGCTTCTACCAGTGTGCAAGAAATCATCAAAACCGCTTGCTACGATTGTCACTCTAATCAAGTCAAATATCCTTGGTATAGTGAAGTTGCACCAATATCGTGGTGGTTATCAGATCATATTTCTGAAGCACGAAGTGAACTTAATTTCTCAGAATGGCGAAAATATGATACTAAAAAAGCGTCTCACAAATTAGAGGAGTGTTTTGAACAGGTCGCAAGAGAAAACATGCCCCTTCCGTCCTACACCTGGATCCATCGAGATGCGAACTTAACGGAAGGTCAGCGTGTAAAACTTGTCGCTTGGTTCAAGCAGTCCAAACGAGCTATTCAAGCAGACAATCCACAGTAACCGATGCTTACAATCGATCATTTAGTAGTTGCCGCGCCCTCTATTGAAGAGGGAATCAATTGGAGCGAACAAGTACTAGGGCATACCCCCGAATCAGGTGGTGTACATGCAGGATATGGAACGCACAATGTCTTAATTGGTCTCGGAAACGATACTTATCTGGAGATTGTCTCCCCCGACCCTCATCAATCAAACATTCCCCCTTATTGGATTCCCGCCAATAAAGTTTCCGAACCCTCATTAATAGGTTGGGCTATTTGTCGACCTAATCTTAAGAAACTATCGGTAAAGCATGCAGACTGTTTAGGCGATTTTGCGGAGATGCAAAGACTAAAAACCGACGGCTCATTGATGAAATGGGAGATGACATATCCTCGTTTCACTGTCCTTGATGGGCTTTTCCCTTTTTTTATTGATTGGAAAGATGCTTTGCATCCAGGTAAACAACTTAATAGCATAGGAACTATCAATTCGGTGACCCTACAACATCCTAAAGCTCAAAAAGCTAACCTCCTATTCGATAGTCTCGATATGAAAATATCAGTTGAAAAAGCTGAAACCTTCTCAATTCATGCGGCCTTAGAGATTGGGGGGCAAACAATTACCATTTAAACTTCCATTGAAGAATAGAATCACCTATTTCAAAGTGTGCAGATCCCCTAAATGACAGTATTCGATTAAAAATTACAAGCGGATATTTTCCACTGTCTTATTTTTTCGACTTTCCTCGGCTTTGAATCCCATGATGTGACTTTCGATAGATGCATCAATAGTTGACGTCAATAAACTAGCATCCTGCTGATCCACTGCCTTGATCCAATCCGCTACCAATCGCCAATCGCCACCACCATGACCATCTGTCTCATTTTTCCACACCTCTTGTTGACCAGTGCGGAAATCTGTCCAGGCGAAAGAGTTCATATCTCCGACAACATCCCCCATGCTACCCATTATTCTTGTCCTGCGGCCATGATAGCTGGTGAAGGCTTCCATACTGAAACTAGCCGTCAGACCTCCTTCGAACAAAATATTGGTCGTGTAATGATCTGGCTGATCATTGTCCATTTGATAGACACACTTTCCATAATCAGACTCCTTGAGATACTTCATTATTCGAGCCCCCTTAGCAGGCTCGTCTTCTGGTAAATCAAAATGATGGAGATAAGTCCGGTCGCGATCATAAATACGCAAAGCGGAGTATGGACAAGTCTTTTCTACAGCGCATCCATCAGTGCACCGCATGGTACTTCCTTCGGGCGCATTCTTACTAGTAAACCAACTCAGGTCACCAAATGCCTGAATTTTATCAGATTTTTTACCTAACATCCATTTGATGATATCCAAATCATGGCAGGATTTGGCCAGAATGATAGGTGTAGTTTTTTTAGAGTTATGCCAATTACCTCTTACATAAGAGTGACTCATATGTACATGATGAATGGGTTCAAAATGTTGAATACTAACCACCTCTCCAAGTAACTCTTCAGCTATGATCTGTTGTAAGCGCTGAAAATAGGGAGCGTAGCGCAACACATGACAGACGGCCACAATCCGACCTGATGCTTCTGTCTTGGCCAGAATGTCTCGGCATTCTTGTTCTGTAGGAGCAATAGGTTTTTCCAATAGTACATCATAACCCATTTCTAAGGCCCTCATCGCTGGGCCGTAGTGCAGGTCATCAGGTGTAGTAATAATCACAGCATCCGCAAATTTAGGTTGGTCAAAAACTTGCTCCCACGAGAGGAAGCTGCTTTTCTTATCGATTGCATGTTTTTCGCAGTATCGATCATTTCTAATACCGATCGGCTCAGCTACACCTACAATGCTTAAGTGTTCAGGGTACTCATTGGCATAACCACCATATACATTACCCCTATTCCCTGCACCTAGAGTGATTGCAGTGACAGGTTTTTTCAACTGCATCTTAGCGACATCTGGTAAGATCAATTGCTCTCCATTTTCGTTCATCGCAAAACCGGATAGTGGGATACCGGCCGTAGTTGCCATTATAGATTTCAGAATATCTCGTCTTGACCAACTTGATGACGAAGTCTCAGTGAATTTGATATTTTTCATAGATATGCATGCTTTCAATTCAATTTACTAATTTTCAGTTGCACTATTTACATTTACTAACCTAACGCATGGAGAATAGATACAAACCATTGGACATCTTTCGTGGATTGACGATTGCATTCATGATCGTAGTTAATACACCTGGAGATTGGGGTAACACCTACAGCCTTTTGTTGCACGCGGACTGGCATGGCTTCACACCAACCGATCTAGTTTTCCCAAGTTTTCTATTCGCTGTGGGCAATGCGATAGCATTTGTAGCCAAAAAATGGGATGACCAAAGCAACGGCGCTGTCTTATCCAAGGGACTGCAAAGAGCTTTTTTCATATTTCTGGTCGGCTATTTGTTGCATTGGGTTCCATTTTTTCGACCTGTAGATGGACAATGGGTTTTCAAGGCATTTGAAACAACACGAATCTTCGGTGTCCTTCAACGCATTGGCTTTTGCTATGCACTGGCCTTGCCCCTTATCTATTTTTTAACCATTCGACAATTACTCTGGAGCGGAGCAGGTTTGCTACTGGCCTATTGGGCGCTCATGACAGGATTTGGAGACTTAACCTTAACTGGAAATGCCGCATTAAAACTTGACTTATGGACACTTGGCGCAAATCATTTATACACAGGTGAAGGGATACCTTTCGACCCAGAAGGGCTCTTAAGTTCTCTTCCCGCTGTTGTCAATATCATCGGAGGCTTCCTTGTAGGCCATTACATTAGAGTACAGAAAGTAGGCTTTGAACAATTGAGCAAGCTGCTATTGGTTGGCCTTTTGCTTATGGCCCTCAGTTACCTGTGGCATCCGCTATTTCCAGTGAATAAAAAGATCTGGTCGAGTTCATTTGTTCTATTGACTATCGGGCTAGACTGCTTAATACTTGGCGCACTGATCTACTTGATGGAACTTACCCCAAGAAAATTACACTTCAATATATTTAGGACCTTTGGTGTAAATCCTTTGTTTATCTATGTGCTAGCGGGTCTTCTCACCAAAGCAATGCTACTCATTCGAATAGATGGAGTAAGAATGTACAGCTGGGTTTATCAAAATCTATACGGCTGGATTGGTGGTAAGCTCGGCTCTTTTGCTTTTGCGTTGAGCGTTACGACTATCTGCTATTTTGCTGCTAGATGGCTGGAAAAACGGAATATTTACATAAAAATATAGGTACTGATGAAATCAAATTATCGTTGGCCATAACTCGTACTTACCCTCGGTTTAGATCTTTCCGGTTTCTTTATCAGAGATGGTATTCTGCAATCAAGAACATTAGATCGCTATGTGACGGTTAAAGGGCTTGCAGAAAAAGAAGTCAAAGCTGATAATGCGATCTGGCCTTTTACCTTCACTATCACCAGCAATGAACTGAAGGATCTCAAAAATCCATTAGACAAACAGCCTGAGCAGATGGTTAAGTTTTTTTTCGACCATAGCATCAAGAATAAGGAGCTTAATCTACGTGTGCCTTCTCTCATCGACACTAAAGCAAACCTCTACAACGGTAACAACTACAATCCATTTCGATACATTGGAGAAGGAACGATTGCACTACAGACCAGTATAATGCAATCAATAAAGCCATCCTTGACATCACTGATCTACTGAGCGAAGGCATAGTGATCGAACAGGATGATTACCGAAGTCGTCTAGAGTACCAATTCTCAAAATTGAATGAAATAAAACCAGATATGAGCCGTCAAGCAACAAAAGAAGCTAGAGAAGCTGCTCAGCAGTTTGCAGAAGATTCTGGTTCATAAGTAGGTGGTATAAGAAAGGCCACACAAGGCTACTATTTAATCAATGACATAGACACGAATACGTTTTATGTCAAAAAGGTAAGAGAAGTCACTTCCATCGAGTACTATTTAAATTGATCTCAGACTTCTGCGCCTGCTTTCTTTAACAAAGCGATAGTGGCGTTTATTCCGTCCTTCTCATTTAGTCGATCACCTTCGTATTCAATACCTATCGTGCCTGTAAAGCCACTAGCTTTGACCAATTTCAGCATTTGGACATAGTCGATAGTGGTTTCATTTCCTCGCTTATCAAAATCGTACGTCTTTGCAGAAACCCCTTTAGCAAAAGGAAGCAACTCAGATACACCTTGATATTTATCATACGACGTTAAGCAATCATCTCCAGACTTCTCTAAGCAAAAATTACCAAAATCAGGAAGCGTACCGCAATAAGGGCTATTTACTTGTGAAATCACATCGGCTAGCCACTTCCCATCGGAAGAGTAGCCACCGTGATTTTCGACAATGATATTTATACCGTTTTTAGCTCCATATTCTGTCAGCTGTCCCAATCCATCCACAGCAGCATCTCTAACTTCATCAGCACTACCAGACCCTGCAGCGTTGACCCGGATCGAATGACAGCCCAATATATTGGCAGCGTCTACCCACTTATAGTGGTTCCGGACAGAAGTGTTTCTGCTTTCAGTATTTGTATCGCCCAGGTTACCCTCAGCGTCGCACATGATCAGCTTACTTGCTATACCTTCTCCATCACACTTAGATTTCATATCGTTCCAGAATGCTGTGTCTTCGCCTTTGGAAAAATAGAATGTATTAACATATTCAATCGCACTCAAACCAAAATCTGCCCTTGCAATCCGTGGAAAATCTACTGGATTAAGCTCACCGCTCAGCAACGCGTCTGGATTCTCTTTTAGTAATCGACCAAATTCGGCCCAGCCTAACTTCCTGATATCTCCAAAGAATGACCGGTGCAACGACCATTGCGCCAATGAAATACTAAAAAACAAGGGTATAGTTGCTTCTTCTGATTGGCCTTCCTTTGTTGCTGCCCCTTGGCAACTAGACAAAAAAGCAGGCATTATAGTCCCCGCTGAAAGAAATACACTCCCCTTTGCCATGAGTGCTAGCGATTCACGTCTTGATTTTATCATATTTCAATTTAAAAATTTGCCGTGTTGAAACAAAAAAAAAGTCACTTAGTATGTATGTATTTATCAGGATCAGCAATTCCGAGTGCTGCTAGCAATATCGCAAGAGATGACATTACTCGTAATTACCAGTCGCAAATAAATCAAAAGCTGACAAACCAAAATTATTATCACAATCACAAAGTTTTGTCTGTGGTTTTTCTGTGTTCTGGCTAATTGAAAAGCAGGATCTTCTTACCTTTTCACGATGCAAGACGGAATCATCCTGGACGACATTGCTCAGCTAGCACTCAAGTACATTACACATACCTCTAGACATGTCTTTCTAACGGGGAAAGCAGGGACCGGAAAAACGACGCTTCTTCGTAATTTCCTATCTAAGACACATAAGCGAACTGTGGTAGCTGCACCAACTGGCATTGCTGCAATCAATGCCGGAGGCGTTACGCTGCATTCCCTATTCCAACTGCCTTTTGGTGCATTTGTTCCCAGCGATTTCGCTTTGACATTGGATGAGATGTCGCAAAAAGTACATACCCCTACTTCACTTATAAGAGATCAACGACTCAATGCAAAAAAGCGAGCATTACTGAGGCAAATAGAACTTCTCATCATAGATGAGGTCAGTATGCTACGGGCTGATTTATTAGATGCCATTGACTTAATCATGCGCAAAGTCCGTCGTCAACCAAACAGAGCTTTTGGTGGCATTCAGATATTATTCATCGGTGACCTTTTCCAATTACCACCAGTTGTTCAGCGGGAAGAGATGAAGATGATGTCAGATTATTACAATAGCATGTATTTTTTTGACTCCCTCGCTCTCAAGGACAATCAACCTGTCTATATCGAACTGGAAACAGTTCATCGGCAAAGCGATCAACGATTTGTGTCTTTACTCAATCGAATTAGATCACAACAGATGATTGAAGAAGATAACTACCTCTTGCAAGAGCATTTTGCCCACGAAGGTTACATGCCTGATGAAGATGGGGCAATTTTTCTAACCACGCACAACCAAAAGGCTGCCGCCATTAATCAGGAAAAATTGAGTCAAGTTCCTTCAGAAGAACGAGCCTTTAAGGCAAAAATAGAAGGGAAATTCGAACCACACCTCTTCCCAAATGATGAGCAGTTAGTACTTAAAGAAGGAGCTCAGGTCATGTTCATAAAGAATGACCCTACTGGCCAGCAGCGATTCTTTAACGGAAAAATAGGACAGATCGAAGCCATGAGTGATCATAAATTGATTATCAATTGCGATGGAGTTTCCATTGAGCTTGAGAAATTCACCTGGGAGAATAAGCGATATAAAGTAGACCCCTCAAGTAGAGAAATCAATGAAGATCTAGTAGGTGAGTTTTCTCAATTTCCTGTTAGACTTGCTTGGGCCGTGACGGTCCACAAGAGTCAGGGCCTTACATTTGAGAGAGCTATCCTTGATTTAGAAAAAGCCTTTGCACCAGGACAGTTTTACGTAGCAATGTCTCGTTTGACATCTCTTGATGGTTTGACCTTCTCCTCGCCCATACCGCGTCAGTCCTTTGAGATAGATCCAAGATTGACTGAATTTACAGATCAGTCGCGAGATATAAGCAAACTGGAAGACATGCTGCTAAAAGACACAAAGGACTATTTCGTGGACCTTTCCACACAAGCTTTTGATTTTACAGAAACTGCTGACGCATTGTTTTTCCAATCTAAAGAACTGCAAAGACTTCAAGCACTAGGAAGAGAGGATGCATTGTGGAATATGATTGCAGGCTGGATCGAAATTATCAATAAGTGGAAAAAAATCGGCCATACTTTCGGCCGAGAGATATTTCAAATTGGAGCGACCAACTCTGATGAATATTTACACATACTGAACAATAGAATTGCAAAAGGAGTGGACTACTTCTACCCCACGCTACTTGATATGGTAAATGATTGCAGGAAAAAGGGCCACGAGAAACCTTACAAAGGCGTAGCAGAATTCCAGACCGTCTGGAAAGAACTGTATGAAAGTCTAGGTATAAAAGGCAGTAACCTTATCAGAGCTCAACACCTCATTCTTAAAGCGTCTAAGGATGAAGTTCTGGACACCGAAGAACTAGAAAACGTATCCGCTTACCAGTCCATGATCGTTCCGTATAAAACAAAAGCTACTTCAGACACCAAAAACGTAACCTTCTCTCTTTACCAAGAGGGTATGAAAATTGACGAAATAGCAGCAGGTAGAGAGCTCTCTGAGGGTACTATATCTAACCACCTTTCCTTCTTTGTAAGTACAGGTGAGATTCCAGTAAAAGAATTCTTATCAAAAGCCAAATTGAAGAATATTCTTACGGTAAGCGATACTATTGACTCAATCCAGCTAACACCCATAAAGGCTAAACTCGGTGATGAATATACCTATGATGATATTCGCTTTGCTATGGCACATAAAAAGTTCCTAACGACCCAGAACTAATGATATAGCTTTGTGTTCTGTTTACGAAATTTTAAACATACCTCATGAAAATACTTAAAATCGCAACCATAGGGCTACTAGGGCTTGTGGCTGTTGTTGCTCTATTAGTCTTTCTCATCACGTCTATTCACCCTGCTTTTGGGACTAAACCTGGTCAGGCATTATACGAGCAATTTGAAGCGACCGGCCATTTTCGTGATGGCATATTTTTCAATCAGATGCAGACAGATCTGGATATGAATCGCAAGACAATCGTATCCGTACTCAAAGACTACGTTACCGGCATACCCAATCAACAGCCAGAAGAACCGCTGCCTGTTCTCAAGACCCAATTGGAAGATGTACTAGACGTACCGGACTCAGTTACACGCGTGGTGTGGTTTGGGCACTCCGCATTCCTTGTTCAAATTGGCGGAAAAAATATTCTTCTAGACCCGATGTTTGGTGACACACCTGCCCCACTGAGTTTTCTCGGAGGTAAGCGTTTCAGTGACGGTTTGCCCATTGAAATAGAGGAGCTCCCGCAAATAGACTTACTGATACTATCTCACGACCATTATGATCATCTTGATTACCCTAGTATTCTAAAACTCAAGTCAAAAATCAAGCAATACTATGTTCCGCTCGGCGTCGGTGGTCACTTCCTGAGATGGGGTGTACCCGAAGAAGATGTGATTGAGATGGATTGGTGGCAAACGATAGTAATCGACGATCTTCAATTGACTTGTACCCCATCACGCCATTTCTCCGGTAGATCTCTTACTGATCGTAACAGTACACTTTGGTCAAGCTGGGTGATTAAGTCAAGTTTTAAGTCAATTTATTTTAGCGGAGATGGTGGCTATGGACCTCATTTCAAAGAAATTGGAGATCGACTAGGACCATTTGACTTTGCAATGATGGAATGTGGGCAGTATGATGAACGATGGGGGCAAATCCATATGATGCCGGAAGAGACTGCAGTGGCTGCAAAAGAACTGGGAGCAGAGACATTTATGCCAATTCATTGGGGATCATTTGTATTGGCACTGCACAGTTGGAATGACCCCGTATTGCGTGTGTCTGCCAAAGCATTGGAAATCGACCAACCAATCTTAGTGCCCCGAATCGGAGAACTGATCGACTTGTATCAAATAGATGATATTTCATCAGACTGGTGGCAAGACTTACTGTAAACACTGACAATAAAATGTCAGCTAGATTACCAATAGTTGATCCATTTATATCACTTTGAACTTTTCACGCAACCATGGAATTGAATAAAATAAAAAGATGAAAGCAATTTGGAACAATCAGTTAGTAGCGGAAAGTGATGATACAGTCGTCGTGGAAGGCAACCATTATTTCCCTTCTCAATCAATCAAGAAGGACTTTTTTAAAGAGAGCAGCACGCATAGTACGTGTCCATGGAAAGGTGTAGCAAATTACTATACGCTGGATGTAGATGGACAAAGTAATCAAGACGCTGCTTGGTATTATCCTGAAACGAGTGAGTTGGCGAAGCATATTAAGGGACATATTGCCTTCTGGAAAGGTGTCAAAATAGAAAAATAAAAAAAGCCATCGTTAATACGATGGCTTTTTTTATTCTTTAAGGTTTGCGTCAGAAAGCTTCTGATACTTCTCCTTGCTTAGTTATAGGGTAGTTAGAAGCTTTCAGTAAAAAAACTGCTGTACTCACCATGTATCCAAATATTGAAATACTAGCATTTGCGAAATGAAATGGGATTATCGGATTCATTAAGATCGCCACCAAGGCGATAGGAATGAGCCACCTTCTTTCTTCCGTATCCATTTCATCAATGATGATATACATGGATGACACGAAAATCACAAGCTTAATGGTTTCAAGATATAATTGCTGTGTGTCTGCAAGTGCTATTAACAATAGCGCAGCGCAGATTAGTTGAATTTTTTTCATCAATGTAGTCTTACAGATGGTTGACTGTAAGGTTACAACGTTAATCTGTCAAAGAAAATACCCTGTTTTGGGTATTTTTCCTCTAAAAAATTAGACTTTTCCTATTCAGGTGTGAAATGATGACGACTAAAGATATTATTCGGAGTGATTTTAAACGTCTCTTGACCATTATCAGTATACTGAACGACTCTCATGTCGTCATGTCCGAAAATATAGATATTGATTTCCACATTTAAAGCTACATCATGCGTCAGCATTTTCTTAAAAAAGCCCCATTCGCGTAACACCTTCTCTCTCTCATCCTTCTCAAGCTCCTTCACATCTACCATCACAGAACTGGTAGAGATATAACTTTCATGCAATTGTATCTGCACCTCAGCTAGGTTTTTTGTGGTCGTATTCATGACTTGCTGATACATGTGGTTTGACAACAAGTGATGGTTTTCCTCAGCAAGTATTTTATTTTTCACCTCAGGGTCCTCTGTATTTTCACGGTAATGATTTTGTTTCAACCAAGAGTCGCTCACTTCTAGAACTGCAAATAACAAAGTATCATAAATAGCCAAAGGGTATATATCTACAGGCACAAGGAGCATTGTGAAATTTTGATGTTCCGTGAAATGCTTAACGAAAACATCAATATCCTGACCAACCGCCACATCATTTCGCTTCAACTTCACCGTATTAGGATCAATGTTATGCCCTTGTTCTAAAAGATAATTAACAAAAGTTTTTGTAGAGGTGAATTGATGAACCATATCTTCTATTTTTTCGATATGGTTTTCTTGGATATACTGCTCCATTGTCTCACCTACCTCAATGGTGTTATTCCTTTGCTTTTCCTTCTGTGCCCATACTGCTGTGGTAAGGCAACCCGACAATAGAAAGAAGATACTAAGCCGTTTCAATGCAAATTCGTGTTGGGAATAATTCACAAGTATAAAGAATAAAGAAGTATAGACACGATTACGTAACGCTTACAATCGGGCAGTTGTTTCAAAATATAAACCCGAAGATTCAGCTAGTAGACCTGGCCTCTACGGGTGACTACTAAGAAAAAAACCCACTTTTTCAAGTGGGTTTTTTGAGCCCCCAGTCGGATTCGAACCAACGACCCACGCATTACAAGTGCGTTGCTCTGGCCAGCTGAGCTATGGGGGCAACAAGCTTTATTAAGGTGTCATTGAGACAGTCTGTTTTAAAGCGAGTGCAAATGTAAACGGATGATTATTTTTAACAAAGCCTGACTGCAATTTTTTATAAATTCCTAATCGCTTTTAGCTCTCTTTTTAAATCATCTAGTGACTTTTGTCCTGCACTGATGTGTCCTTCCATTTCCAATTTCAATTTATCCGCAGTTTTAGATTTAGCAAAAAACTCGATATTGGTCTTATAGGTAGATATATCTCCCTCCAATGTTGATATTTTTCGCTTGATCGCTTGCTCTTTGCGGTGCTTCATACTGGAACCATTGGGAGAGCCCTTAAATTTCGCAACTTGAATATGCATCTTTAGATCCTCCTTGTCATCATCCGTCAATTTCGATGACTTTTCTAGGGACAATACGATACTGTCAAACTTCTTGGAAATCTTTTTTATAGCTTTTTTTGGCACAAACCCAATCGACAAATACTCATCGATGTACGCATAAATACCATCTAAGTCATCAGCTCCATCAGCAATCTGGTTCTCAAGTGATTCGCAGATTGTTAGTTTCTTCTTTAAATTTTCTTCAAAAACTAAATCTTGCTCTTGGTTAATAACTCTACGCTGATTGAAGAAAGCGTCGCAAGCGGTCTTAAAACGCTTGAATAGCTCCTTTTTGTTTGCGTCAGGTATTGGTCCTATGTCTCTCCACTCAACCTGCATCCGCTTTAGTAGCTCGGTAGTTTTCACCCAATCAGAACTTGCTTGTAGACTTTCTGCCTTTTC
This sequence comes from Cyclobacteriaceae bacterium, assembly GCA_047627515.1. Taxonomy (GTDB): domain Bacteria; phylum Bacteroidota; class Bacteroidia; order Cytophagales; family Cyclobacteriaceae; genus JAYPLE01. The sequence goes on from JBLHTU010000001.1 coordinate 52,225, forward strand.
CACCAACTCTACTTTCTTAGTGAGGTTTCCCTCCTTCTGAGACTCTAGCGATTTGAAGAATTTATTCTTAGCTGCAAAAAACTGCTTGAAATTGCCCCAAAACTGTTTATTTATCTCTTTGGAATGTTCCTTAGGAACACCGCCCAACGCATCCCACTTCTTCTGGGTAGCTAATAATTCCTGTGTCTTACTATTCCACTCAGTTATTCTATCAGAAGAAAATGATACGCAACTGGCCATGTCTTCTACGAGCTTACGCTTTAGATGCAGGTTAGCTGTAAGCTCCTCTTTCATCTGATCATAGAAACCTTTCCTTCTCTCATATACTTGATCTGAAGCTGCCTTAAAACGCTGCCAAAGAGCTTCTTGCTCCTCCATAGGAACTGGCCCTAGATGCTTGTACTCTTCATGAAGCTCATTTAACTGTACAATAGCATCACGAACATTTTCTAGTGTAGTGAGGGCTTCTGCTTTTTCACAGAGTTCGACCTTCAACGTTAGATTTTTCTTTCGATCTAGCTCCTTCAGTTCAAAATAGATCGATCGTGCATCATAAAAACGATCAAGCAAGGCATGATAGTTAGCCCAAAGCGTTCGATTGAAGTTATTTGGAACAGGCCCTACGGTTTTCCACTCATCCTGAAGTGCCCTAATGGCTTTTAAGCTAATATTAGTTTCTTCGCCATCCACTAACTCCCTTATTTCATTTAGGATCTCTTCCTTTCTCTTAAGGTTAGTGTCCTTCTGATTTTCCAGCTGCTTATAGTACTGATGACGCTTATCTCTTAATTGTGAGTAGATATGATGAAACTGCTGATCTTCTTCACTGTATTGGTAATTAAAATCGTCCTCATTTGCTCCTTCCTCACTTAGAAAAGCTTTTAGTGCTTCGGCTTTCTCTTCACCGAAAATACCATCAAAACAAGGCTTGACCAATTTGAGATGCTGATCAATGCGCTTAATGCTTCCTTCTTCTTCTAAACCAATCAATATCTCAATCAACTGAGCTTTCGTTTGGCTGCTAAAATCAAGTACTTCTTCTTCCGATTCTTCAGTCAACTCCTCGGATTCCTTTTCATCAGAGACTGCAACTTCATTTTTAACCTCTTCAGGTTTTTTGGTTACAGGAGCATCAGCAATATTATTATCTACTAACTCCTCAGATTCCTTTTCATCACTGACTGCAGCTTCTTCTTTAACCTCTTCAAGTTTTTCAGCTACAGGAGCAACAGCGATGCTATTATCTACCAACTCCTCAGATTCCTTTTCGTCAGTGACTGCAGCTTCTTCTTTAACCTCCTCAGATTTTTCAACTACAGGAGCAACAGCAATGATATTATCTACCAACTCCTCAGATTTCTTTTCGTCAGTGACTACAGCTTCTTCTTTTACCTCTTCAGGTTTTTCAACTGCAGGATCAACAGCAATGCTATTATCTACCAATTTCTCGGGTTCTTTTTCTTCTGACACCGTAACTTCCTCTGTAGCCACTTCTAGACTTTCAGTTGATGCGACTTCTTCAGGCTTTTCCTCGGCCGCCACTGGCACTTCTTCTACTGACTTCGGTTCCACTTCCTTCACGGACTCTTTGCTGTCTGTGATTTCAGTTGCAATCTCCTCTGTTGCAGATTCTACAGGTAATTCAGATTTACTCTGAACGGCTTCTGATTCCGATTCGTTTTTTGTCGCCATCGAATTCAGCTCTTCATTTTGCTTTTCCATTTCTCTTGCTCTACTTAATCTCTCTACTATCTAGCTCACGCAAAATTATCAATTGCTGACTAGTTTAATCTAGGGTCTATCGGATAATTAGCAATCGCTTTAAACTTTCCACCCATTTTTTTCAATAAATGCTTCCAGATATCTTCGGGAGGTAAGTCAAATAACAATGCTGTATCTATTCCTTTGTAAACTATCCATGATTTAGCTATCAATTCTTCCTTCAATTGTCCAGGAGACCAACCACTGTATCCTGCAAAAAATCTAAAATCCTCTTTACGAATCTGTCTTGTATCTATGATTGAAAAAAGTTTATCTTGATCACCTCCATAATACAGCTCTGAATCAATTTTCATCACATAATCAATCAAATCAGGTGCCCGATGGATAAAATGCAAGGTATTCTGCTGGACTGGTCCTCCCACATATACTTCCGCATCAAAACCAGACGACTCAGGAATAATCTCTTCAAAAACTGTGTCTGACGGTTGATTAATAATCAATCCGAATGTTCCTTCATCGTTGTGCTCACAGAGAAGTACAACGGACCGCTCAAAATTCTTATCTGGCAAGTATGGTTCCGAAATCAATAAATCACCAACCTGTGGTTCAATCAGTTCATCGGATGAAAAATAATCTATATCCATGTCTCAGTGTAAAGCTGCAATGATTGGAAGCTCAGCAAGTACTACGGCTTCGATTTCAGACATCTCCTCTAGTCTTTGATAGACCGGCGTTTCATCGAAATAGTTTAAAGCCATTTTCACAAACACTTCCCCATGCTTTGCCTCAGAGGCAAAAAGCCGCTGGTAAAAGGATTTTAAATTGGGCTCTTCAAGATTTTCAAAAACCAGTCTGAATCTTTCAGCACCTCTGGTTTCCACCAAACTTGCAAGTAGTAGTCGATCCATAAAACGCTCATCTCGACCATCTCGACAATGTTTTAGCAATTTAGATACGTAGGGGTCTTTACCCATCTCCGGCGGTAATTGAAGTCCACGACTCACCATAATCTCGTACACATCTCTAAAATGCTCCAATTCCTCTACCGCTGTATCAATTAATTCAGGAATGATCTCAAGACGATTGGGATACTTTGCCACAAAGCTCATCGCCATCGCAGAAGCTTTTCGTTCGCAGTTGGCATGATCTTTCAAAAATTCATCGAAATTTGAGACCACAGTGTTGATCCATTCGGTACTGCTGTCTGTGACTAACTTTATCCTATACTGCATAGGTGCAATTAATTATTTGAGATGATCATTCGGTTTGAAAAGACGCCGTTTTATCGACTCACAAAGTAAACAATTTTATAGGGTAATACTGTTGCACAACAATAATGGAATTGTATTATTTAAATTGCATCCATAATGAATGTAGCAGACTTACGTAGAGATTATCAACAAGCTGAATTAACCGAATCCTCAGTATTCACTTCACCTTTCAAACAATTTGAGAAATGGTTTGAAGAAGCTGTGAAAGCAGATCTGCTTGAGCCGAATGCAATGGCTCTTTCTACCGTCAACACTGAAGGAGAACCGTCGCAGCGGACAGTACTATTGAAAGCCTACGATGATAAAGGTCTTGTATTCTACACGAATTATACTTCGCGTAAAGCGCAGCAAATAGAACTCAACCATAACGTAAGTACTCTGTTTCCCTGGTACACCTTAGAAAGGCAAGTTATCATTCAAGGTGTCGCAGAAAAAGTCTCTACCAAAGAATCGCTATCCTATTTCCTGAGTCGACCTCATGGCAGTCAATTGGGCGCTTGGGTTTCACATCAAAGCAAGGTGATCAGTTCTAGGTCCATATTGGAGATGAAGCTGCAGGAAATCAAAGAAAAATTCCAAGAAGGCAAAGTTCCCTTGCCTGATTTTTGGGGAGGATATCGAATCAAACCTACAAGTTTTGAGTTTTGGCAGGGAAGGTCTAGTCGGTTACACGATCGGATCCTTTACCAATTGGATAACAATCAATGGTCTGTGAATAGACTAGCACCCTGAAGGGTCATTAAGGTAAATGAGTAGTAAATCCACAGAGGCATACTATTTTGAGCGATATGCTGAACCTCCGATTATACCGACCAGTTGGCAACCTCCAGCAGATACTTCGATCGGAATCGTTCTCCCCTCTTTCAATGAGTTAGATACTCATAAGGCGATCCAGTGCTTAATTTCATGCAAGCAGATTATTGGACATGTCATAATCCTGGTCATTATCAACCATGCACAAGATGCATCTGCGAGGATCAAAGAGACTAACCTGATGACTAAACAACAGCTAGAGGAACTCTCTATCCCTGATCGTTTTACGCTACATACAAAATTGATCGAACTTCCAAACAAAAAAGCAGGTGTTGGATTAGCTCGAAAAATCGGAATGGATCAAGTAGCACGCTGGTTCCAACAATTAAATAAAAATGGTCCAATCGTCTGTTTCGATGCCGATAGTACTTGCTCTTCTAACTATCTACAGGAAATAGAGAAAGCTTACTACAAACGTAAAGCAGATGCTGCCATCATCTCATATGAGCATCCGCTAGATCCATTATCAGGAATCATTACGTACGAACTACATCTAAGATACTATGTCAATGCACTTCGCTTCGTTGGGTTCCCTAATGCATTTCAGACCTTAGGGTCATGCATCACTGTATCCGCGCAGGCATATGTCAATTCCGGAGGTATGAATACACGGAAGGCTGGAGAAGATTTTTACTTTTTACATAAAATCGCCAAGACAGTGCAAATCGAAGAGTTGGCTGATTGTTTTGTATATCCTAGTGATCGTTTATCTGACCGTGTCCCTTTCGGTACAGGAAAAGCACTCGCCGACTTTCGCAAAAAAGGCAAACTCCTGACCTATCCAATGTCGATATTTCAAGAACTGGAACAATACTTCTCAGCACGAAGACGACACCAAACTGGAACGTCTGATACGATTCCAGATTCCCTTTCCCACTTTGAAGAATTACATGATTTCCAATCAAGACTGATTCAGATCAAAACGCAAAGTAAAACGGAGGCACAATACATCCAGCGACTCTTTGAGTGGTGGGACGGCTTTAAGATCCTGAAATATGTCCATTACCGACGAGATCAAGGCGTTAATATGATTTCAGTTGTAGAAGCCATCCATGCATTGAACCAGGTCTACTGGAAGCACAAGGATCTCCCACATGATGAGACAGAATTACTTAAGCGACTGCGAGAAATAGATATTAATTATAGCAGATCAAATAAGTTCTTGATACCAGAAGGTTGAGATTGAGAAAAACCTTCGGCATAGTTAACATTAATGCGCTGACCATACTCTTTGGATCTAGCCGTCAGCATCTCCATAAAGTTCTTACTTGAAATATAGGTTTGAGGGCCCTCTTCTCCTTCGCTGTAAAACTGCGAAGCATAGGCCTTCACCGCCTGCATTTTTTGATCAATATGCTCACTTATGTCAACGTAAAAGTCTGGCTCTAATGACACACTTTGTATGTAGTTCCACAATTTCTTTGGCCTCCAAGCTTCCTGTTCTTCACCATCTATAGATGAAGGGATCATTTTTAAGCCCGCTTTGAAAAAAGCTTCATCTACAACCTGAGCACCTCTACCATGGTCTGGATGACGATCATATTTAGCATTTGCCAGCACAATTTCTGGTCGATACTTTCTGATCATCTTGATGATCTCCATCTGATGAGACTCATCAGCCGTAAACCATCCGTCTCGAAAGCCTAAATTCTCTCTGACACTAAGGCCAAGCAGCGCTGAGGCATTTGTAGCTTCCTTCGCTCGAAGTTCCGGCGTTCCACGCGTTCCAAGCTCTCCTTGCGTCAGATCAACAACACCGACTTTATAACCCTTTTGAATGTGAGAAATAATTGTGCCACCACATGACAACTCAATGTCATCAGGGTGCGCTCCAAAAACTAAAATATCTAACTTCATGTAGTAGGTTGGTATACTTTAAAACAACAATGGATTGCTAAAAGCAACCCATTGATATATTTGATTTTGTGTGATTACACAGCTTCGGTCAGATCGAGCTCCTTCTCTGCGAGAAATTTCTCGGCGTCGAGTGCACCCATACATCCAGAGCCTGCTGCAGTCACCGCCTGACGGTACACTTTATCTTGCGCGTCACCGGTTGCAAAAACACCTTCGATATTGGTTTTCGAAGTACCTGGTATTGCTTTGATATAACCTGCATCATCCATGGTTAACTGATCCTTGAAGATGTCGGTATTTGGCTTGTGACCAATAGCTACAAAAAAGCCTTGCGCTATCAATGTTTGCTTTTCGCCCGTCTTACTATTGACGATATTGACACCTTCAACCTCTTCCTCACCCACAATACTCTCAACTTCCGTATTCCAGAAGATTTCGATATTACTTGCATTCTTAACGCGCAGCTGCATGATTTTAGAAGCTCTCATTTCGTCCCTTCTAACAAGCATATAAACCTTATTTGCAAGCTTGGACAGGTACGAAGCCTCTTCAGCTGCGGTATCGCCTGCTCCTACAATCACGACATCTTGCCCTTTGAAAAAGAAACCATCACAGACGGCGCAAGCTGATACACCACGACCATTCAATCGCTCTTCATCAGGTAGACCTAGCCATTTAGCGGAAGCACCCGTAGAGATGATGACCGACTCAGCCTCTATTTCAGTCTTTTCGTCTATCACTGCTTTGTGAGGATAGCCAGAAAAATCTACAGACGTAACCAAACCGTACCGAATTTCAGTACCAAAACGTTCTGCTTGCTGCTGAAAATCAACCATCATCTGAGGACCATTGATTCCCTGAGGATAACCCGGGTAATTTTCCACATCATTGGTGATTGTCAACTGGCCACCAGGCTGGCCACCTTGGTATAATACTGGTTTTAGGCCTGCTCGAGCAGCATAAATAGCAGCTGTATAACCTGCGGGACCAGAACCTATGATTAGCACTTTTACCTTTTCAGTACTCATTTCTCTTCATTTTTTGGATAGAACAAGATACCCTTTGAGATGATTCCATCACTTTGGGATTGTAAATATAAATCAGATAATCGGCAGCAAAAGTTCTTTGTGAATGTCGGCGGCCCGTCCTATTAACAAAAAAAGCTATCCCAAATTTCTCTGAGATAGCTTTTTCATTATTTATCGCTACTTACTAGTCATTTTTCTCAGGCTTAGGAAGCAATGCTTTTCTTGACAATCTGTACTTACCGGTCTTTTTGTCGATCTCGACCAACTTAACCTGTACTTCTTCGCCTACTTCCATCACATTATCCATGGTCTCAAGTCTTTCCCACTTGATCTCAGAAATATGAAGTAGTCCGTCTTTTGCTGGCATAAATTCAACAAACGCACCGAATGGCATGATTGACTTCACTTTACCTGTGTAGACCTCTCCTACTTCTGGCTCAGCTGCAATCCCTTTGACCCAAGCAAACGCTTTGTCCATTGCTTCTTTGTCCGAAGCAAAGAATGTAACAAGGCCTCCGTTGTCAATTTCTTCGATATTGATCGTTGCACCAGTTTCCCTTTGGATCTCTTGGATTACTTTACCTCCAGGTCCGATCACCGTTCCGATCAACTCTCTCTTAATTCTTAGCTCCTTAACACGAGGGGCATTAGGTTTTAACTCAGTTCTAGGCTCAGAAATCGTCTTGTTCATCTCACCTAGGATATGCAATCTTCCAGCTTTAGCTTGGTTTAGCGCTTCGCTTAGCACCTTGTAATCCAAACCATCTACTTTGATATCCATTTGGCAAGCTGTGATACCATCTTGTGTACCGGTCACCTTGAAGTCCATATCTCCTAGGTGATCTTCATCTCCTAGAATATCAGATAGAATCGCATAACGTCCCCCTCCTTTTTCAGAAATCATACCCATCGCAATTCCCGAAACGGGTTTCTTGATTTGCACACCTGCATCCATCAATGATAGCGTACCAGCACAAACTGTCGCCATTGATGAAGAACCATTTGATTCCAGAATATCAGATACTATACGGATCGTATATGCATTGTCTTCAGGCAACATTGGTTTCAGCGCTCGCATCGCTAGGTTACCATGACCAATTTCTCTTCTTCCCGCTCCCCTGTTAGGTCTTACTTCACCTGTTGAGAAACCTGGGAAGTTATAATGCAGGATAAACTTATTGTAACCAGACCTCATCGCGCTGTCAATCATCTGCTCATCCATCTTAGACCCTAAAGTCACTGAAGTAAGAGACTGTGTTTCACCTCTTGTGAATACTGCAGAACCGTGTGCATTGGGTAAGTACCCAATTTCACTCCAAATAGGCCTAATCTCGTCTAGTTGACGACCATCTAATCGAACCTTAGTGTCTAAGACACAATCACGAACGCCTTCTTTTTCCACATCGTGGAAATATTTCTTGAGCAGGAAGCTATCATATCCGTGATCATCACCTAATGATTCTACAAACTCATTGAACACCGCCTTAAACTGTGTTTTTCTTTCGTCTTTGTTCGCACCCAAAGCAGCTACATCGTAGCACTTCTTGTAACATGCGTCCTTAATTTTTGCACTAAGCGCTTCATCACTATTTTCGTGACTGTACGTTCTTTTAACCTCAGCACCAACTTGCTTCGCCAGATCTAACTGAGCTTCACATTGTTTCTTTATATCTATATGAGCCGTCTTGATCGCTTCGATCATTTCATCCTCTTGCACTTCTCTCATCTCGCCCTCAACCATCATGATGTTGTCTATGGAACCAGCGATGATCATATCGAGCTCTGCAGTCGCAATCAACTCTGTTTTTGGATTAACGATGTACTGTCCCTCAGACTTAATAACTCTCACTTCACTGATGGGGCCATTGAAGGGGATATTAGAGACGCTAATCGCTGCTGATGCTGCTAATGCCGCATATGCATCTGGCATCACATTAGGATCTGAGGAGATCATTGAAATCATTACCTGCGTATCTGCATGGTAATCTGAAGGAAAAAGAGGTCTAAGTGCTCTATCTACTAATCTACAGACCAGTACTTCATGATCAGACAACCGTCCTTCACGCTTAAGAAAACCACCAGGAATCTTACCCGCGGCTGCGAATTTCTCTTGGTAATCTACTGATAGTGGCAAAAAATCTACGTTTTCAGCTGCTTCAGGCTTTGAAACAACTGTTGCTAATAGCATCATGCTACCTACTTTCACTACTACGGAACCGTCTGCTTGCTTGGCAAGCTTACCTGTCTCAATCGTTACTTGAGTTCCATCTGACAGGTTAAAATCTATTTGCTTAAAATTTGGAAGCATAATATCTCTTTAAATGATTTAAAACTATAAAAGGTGGGATGGGGTACTGGGGAGCAATAAAAAAGGGAATCCTGAGAAGAATTCCCTTTTTTATTAAGGATTATTTTCTGATCTTAAGCTCGACAATAATACTTCGATATCTTTCTATATCATTTTTGTATAAATAGTCAAGTAATCTTCTTCTTTTACCAACCAATTTGAGCAATCCTAATCTTGAGGCGTGATCCTTCTTATTCACTTTCAAGTGCTCTGTTAAGTGGTTTATTCTGTAAGTAAACAAAGCAATTTGAGACTCTGGAGAACCAGTGTCTTGCTTAGACTCACCGTATGTACCGAATATTTCTTGCTTCTTTTCTGCTGCTAAATACATTTATTATCAAATTCTTCTTTCAGAGCGCAAATTTAGGGCATAAAATTTACTAAATCAAAAGACGTCAACTTAAATCTTTCGACTTCTGCCTCTTACTCTTAATCTTCTCCCATACCACTAAGTAAAAGTCCGTATCAAAAAGCCTTGCATCTATTCTTGCTTGACGCATAAAGAACAATCCTATTGGTAAAAGAAAGAGGTCTGCTGTCCATACGGCCCATTGTCCTTCGACCAAATCAGCTTTGGCCCACTTCTCACTGGAGATGGTCAAAACATAATAGATGATGAAAAAGATAATAGACACAATCACAGGCACACCTAGCCCACCCTTCTTGATGATAGCACCCAGAGGTGCGCCAATAAGAAACATGACAATACAAGCGAAGGCCTGGCTGTACTTTTTATATTTCTCTACGGTAAAGCTATCGATGAGTCCCTCCAGACTTTTTGTTTTGATATTGATACCAGAGATGTTGACTTTAAAATTTCGAGCCTTATTTACTGCATTTTGCACAATCTTCTGCTTTTGTCGTTCTCTGGTGAAGTAGGCATTCAGATCCTCCAGACTCCATTCTTCAAGTGAAGGAATATCATCCTCTTCCTCACTGAGAAGTTTTCTCGCGCGCAGTTCCCTACCTGCTTTACTCACCATCGTCTGCGTAGAATCTGTTTGCCCTAAGCCACCAAGACCTAGATCGACCGTGCTATTAGAAGTGGAAGGGTAGACTAAATCTATCTTCTCACTTGCTTCAAATTTTCTCTCTGGTATTTTGGTTGTTTTTGGATCTCTAATAGAGTCTTGAATCTCAACAATCTCTTTCACTAGTTGTCTATTAATGCTCGATGTATCCACCAAGTACTTGGGAATATGAAAACTGAGATAGCTGGAACCTCCCTTACTCAGACTGAACAGCTGCTTACCCTTTTCCCGCGCAAGCGAATCAATATCTTCAGATAGTTGACTTATATTTTTCATTTGCCTGTTATTGCGAAACAGTTCCTCTTTTGTTCGTTTTAAATCAAATGAAGAAAGACTGAATACAATATCTAGCCGATCAAATCGAGTTCGATACAGATCAGCGATTCTACTGGAATTCTTATCTACTTCGTTATAGTAGATCCCGTTAAAGAGCTCGAGTTTTAAATACTTATCATTGAAGATGGTATACATCAGACTAGAATCTGCAAGAATTACACGTTTGTTGCCATCTCTTTTGGTGTGATCATAGATCATGACTTGCAGTAATGTTTTATTATCAGGAAGCTTATCTCCTGCCTTGATAGAATAATTAGGAATTCCATCATAAAAAACACCAGGTTGAATATCCAATGCTGGCTTTTTATGCTTTATGTCATATAGCAGACTGTACGCCTTTAGATTGGCTGCCGGTACTATGTAATTGTTAAAGAAAAATGCAGCTATGGACAGAAAGATTACGAATATGAAGATGGGCCGCATGGCACGCAGAAGTGATATACCTGCGCTCTTAATAGCCGTTAGCTCAAAATGCTCACCAAGATTACCAAAAGTCATCAGTGACGACACTAAAACTCCTAGCGGCAAGGCCACTTGCAACATATTTAAAGAGAAATAAAATAAAAGCTCAGCGAATACGCCAGCACCAAGGTTCTTACCTACAAAGTCATCGAAGTACTTGAGCATGTACTGGATCAACAAGATGAATGTCGCTACCAGTGTTGTAAGAAAAAAAGGACCAAAAAAAGCCTTCAGAATTAATTTATCCAACCGCCGCATATCACTACTTAATTTCTACGCGAATATAATCTTCTCCTCTCAGCCGCCAACTATCTCTTTGAGGTCATGAATCAGACTTTCCCATAAATCATTGGCCTCTTCGGTTTCCATATCTGAATAATCTGTCACACGAATAAACACTTCCTGCGTCAATTCATTCATATCCAACCTCAATTCCACATAATTCGGATCGTCATCTTCCGCATCTATAAACTCAAACTTCACATGGTGATTAGCTCTTGTAGAGACAACTTGCGCTTTGTTTTCTTCACCATCCCAAACGATTGTATAGATCTTGTCCTCATTGATATTTACATCATCTGCGAACCACTGCGACAAACCCGAAGCTGTGGAAATATAAGGAAAGAGCATTTTTTTTGAGGCGTTTATTCCAAACTCGCCTATAAACTCATTCTTAGTCATATCCGTGGTATTAAATTAAACTCAAAAATAAAACTGGCTACATGAAACTTAAAAATAAATTGATTTAGGTTTGCAATTCTTTTTTAAGATCCACACAGTATGGCGAGGTAGCTCAGCTGGTTAGAGCGTCGGATTCATAACCCGGAGGTCGGGGGTTCGAGCCCCCCCCTCGCTACTCCTTTCATTGCAATCTCACGCCTCAATATATACCTTTTCCCTTTTCATCCCAGTTTTTCTAAACTATTATTAGGAGGAAGATTGTTTATAATTTATTTAACGTTTTACCGAGCCATTTTCAGCTTGTAGATCGTCAGATATATTAACCTCATTAAAACCTAGTCTATGAATATTTCCGATAATGCACATCGCTACATGGGTGAGTTCGTCTTCGGGGGAATCGATGGTTGTGTTACGACCTTTGCAGTAGTTGCAGGAGCTTCTGGTGCTCATTTAGACAGCTCTGTGGTCATCATTCTTGGCTTTGCTAATCTACTTGCAGATGGGTTTTCTATGTCTGTAGGTAGTTACTTATCCTCCAAAACGGAAAAAGAGCAGTATGAAAAGCATCGACAACATGAATATTGGGAAATAGAGAATCTTTACGAAACAGAAGTCGAAGAGATTCGTGCGATTTACCGGGAAAAAGGATTTGAAGGACAGCTTCTAGAAGATATAGTCACAAAAATAACAGAGGATGAAGACCTCTGGGTGGACACCATGATGAAGGAGGAGCTAGAAATGGTCAAGGAAACCAAATCTCCCTTTCAAATGGGTACCGCTACATTTATCTCTTTCATCATTTTTGGAATGATACCGCTGAGTGTCTATGTAATAGATTTTTTCCTGCAATTGGAATCTTCATTATTCATGTATTCAGCTATTCTCACCTCCATAGGCTTCATCATTATCGGGTTTCTCAAAAGTAAATTCAACGAGACCTCAATATTCAGGAGCATTGGAGAGACATTACTACTGGGTGGCGCAGCAGCCACACTATCATACTATGTAGGTGGCATAATAGAGCAGTTGATCAAATAATTACTGCGATCACGGAATATGTACGGGAAGTAATAGTAAGCTTGGTTAAATTACGCGCCCTTCAACGGCTATCAAAAAGTGAAAAACCCTCTTACACTTATCATCTACCGACTGCGTACAATGGAAGACCTCCGCGCATTCCTTGAGTCAAAAGCCTTCCAAATAGCAATCGTAATTTTGATATTGATCAATGCCGCGACGATCGGATTGGAAACCTCTCCTGCTGTGAGAGAAGTCTTCGGACCTTGGCTTGAGGATATCGACAAATACATCCTAATGATCTTTTGCTTGGAAATTTGCTTAAAAATGGTTGCATACCGTTGGAGGTTTTTCACTAACGCATGGAACATTTTTGATACACTGATCATAGGGATTGCACTGGTTCCGGCAACAGGCCCTCTACACATATTACGAACACTTCGGGTGCTTCGTACAATACGTTTGGTAAAAAACATACCAAAACTCAAGATGATTATTGAGTCATTGATCACATCGATACCCAGTATTGGATGGATCATGGTACTCCTACTGATGATATTTTACATTTTTGCTGTCATAGCTACAGACTTGTACGGGGCTGCATTCCCAGGATATTTTGGAGATATGGGCACTTCGTTCTTTACTTTGTTCCAAGTAATGACACTTGAAAGCTGGTCATCTGGTATTGCAAGGCCAATGATGGAGCAGATGCCCTACGCATACATCTTCTTCGTTCCGTTTATTTTGTTGGCTACGTATACCACCCTCAACGTATTCATTGCGGTCGTTGTAAATACGATGAATGAGGTAAACCGAAAAGCCTTCCAGGAAGAAGAGGAAAAACTCCAACAACTTCTCAAACAGGAACATGATGAACTTATGTATCATGTAAAATCGATGTCTCGAAAAATTGATCGAATGGAAATACAACTAGAGGATCAAAAGAACGACATAGATAAAAATAAATCTATCGGTAAAGATTTGTAAGTATTACCTTCTCTTGACAAGGGTCGCCAATAGAAAAGTCATGTATTGACTATACCAAAAATCAACACCTCAGATGCTTTTGATGAAAACTCATCAGACAGACACCCTTGGTCTAGAGAAAAACAGACTCTTTTAAGGATGGAAAAGATCTTGATATTTACGCATGTAGGTGGTGGCATACTCGTCTTACTCACTGGACTACTAATCATAGCGACAAAGAAAGGAACGAAAACACATGTCAATATTGGGTGGCTATATGTCCTATCGATTATGATGATTTGATTTAGTGCTTTTCCAATAATGATTTTCTTTCGGTTGAGTCTTTTCCTTTTTGTTGTTGGCTTGTTGACCTTCAATTCAACATTTAATGCTGTGCGGGTCATGCGTCGTAAGATGTATATCAAAATACCATGGTACGACTATGCTGTATCTATTATAGTAGGCCTGGCATCGATAGGCCTTTTTACTTACGGAGTATATCTCGTCACGTCCACAAATAACTCTGTGCTCGGCGGACTCTCCATTCTTTTTGGAGTGTTCACTGGTCTGGCAGCCCGAAAAGACATTCTGTTCTTCTGGAAAGGAAATAGAGATGCGAAAAACTGGTGGCTGTACCAACACATGGGGTCGATGGGCGGTAGCTTTATCGCTGCGATCACAGCCTTTGCAGAACAAAATGGAAATCTATTCAAGTAAGGTGCATCACTAGCTTGGTTACCATGGGTGCTACCTGGGGTGGTGGGGTCTATAGTGTTAACGAAGGTCATCCGTAAAAAGAGAGGTAAGGACTCGCTTGCTTAATAATTAATCCAATGATTCTAAAGATTCACTTGCTGCTTCCCATTCTACGGTTAAGGCCTCAATTGATTGCTTTGCTTTTTCATATTTTGTACTTAATTCACTCAACTGCTCTGCATCATTAATAACCTGTGGTGAGGCCATATCCTTCTCCAACGCTGACGCCGAATCTTCCAGTGTGGAGATTTGATTTTCAAAATCAGCTACTTCTTTCTTCAGTTTATTCCGCTGCTTATCATCTGAGGTCTTTGCGGGCTTCTGCTTTGCTGGTTCCTTTTTAGCAATGCTTTTTTCTTTCTGAGGGACAGAATCTTGGGATCTAGAGGCTTGTTGACTACTCCACCACTCATACTCTTGATAGGTACCAGGGTATTCTTTCACCTGCTCATCTTCGATGTACCAAATCTTAGTAGCAACTTTACTAATAAAATCCCTATCGTGGGATACAAGCAAAAACGTACCTTCATACTGTTGCAAAGCTTGCACAAGAATACTAACAGAAACGATATCTAAATGGTTTGTAGGCTCATCCAGCATCAAGAAATTAGCTTCACTGATAAGCGTTTTTGCCAAGGCGACTCTTGAACGCTCCCCTCCAGACAATACTTTTATCTTTTTAAAGACCTCTTCGTCGGAGAATAAAAAACAGCCTAGGACGCCTCTTAATTCCTGGTCAGATTTACCTGTTCCTGCTTGCTTTAACTCTTCCAGAATCTCTTGATCAACCCCTAAAGATTCTAACTGATGCTGTGCATAGAAGGAAGTGATCACATTGTGG
Organism: Cyclobacteriaceae bacterium; assembly: GCA_047627515.1. Taxonomy (GTDB): domain Bacteria; phylum Bacteroidota; class Bacteroidia; order Cytophagales; family Cyclobacteriaceae; genus JAYPLE01. Next base: position 67,353 of record JBLHTU010000001.1, read on the forward strand.
CCTTTCTCAACCTTTCCACTAAATTTTTCCATACCCGCCACAATTCTCAATACTGTGGACTTTCCCTTACCATTGGCTCCAATCAAGGCAATTTTATCACCTCTCTCAATGCCTGCATCACTCTTATCCAAGATCTTAAGATCGTCATACGCTTTTGATACCTCCTGAAATCTAACTACATGGCGACCCGACTTCGTAGAAAAGTTGAACTTGAAATTAACCGCAGCATTTTCATCAACTACTGCATCTATTCTATCCAGTTTTTCCAACTGCTTGACACGCGATTGCGCTTGCTTCGCCTTGGTTGCTTTTGCTTTGAAGCGCTCGATAAATCGTTCTGTCTGCTTTATATGTTTCTGCTGATTATCGTATGCGTTTTGCTGTATTTCATTGCGCATCTCCTTTTCAGACTCATAGAAATCGTAATTTCCAGCATATAAATGCAAGTCTTTGTTAAAAACCTCTACAATCTTATTGATAGAAGAGTTTAGAAAACGCCGGTCGTGTGAAACGATGATGCAAGCACCGTCGTATGTCTGAAGATAGTTTTCCAGCCACTGTATAGATGGCAAATCGAGGTGGTTAGTTGGTTCATCGAGCATGAGCAAAGACGGACGCTCTAGTAGTAACCTAGCAAGCATCACCCGCATACGCCACCCTCCTGAAAACTCTCTCAGTGGACGTTGCAGATCTCTGGTCTCAAAACCAATACCTTCCAATATTTCTTCTGCTCTTGATTGCAAAGTATAACCATCGATAGCTTCATACCTCTCTTGAAGCTTAGACAGCTTATTGACCAACTTGTCATGATAGTTGACCTCCATTTCTTTGATCACCTCTTGTATTGCGTGCTCAAGATCATGCGCCTCCCTAAAGGCTTGCATCGCAACTTCAAGGATCGGCTCATCAGATTCGTAGCTCAATAAATCCTGATTCAGAAAACCGATCGTAGTATCCTTGCTCTTTGAAATCTCTCCACCACTGGGATCGATATCTTTTACGAGCATTTTTAACAAAGTGGATTTACCAGTCCCATTAAGACCTATTAAACCAATGCGATCTTTCGGTCCAATAAATAAAGATGCGTGATCAAAAAGTACTCGATCACCGAGAAAATAGTCTATCTGATTAATGCTGATCATAAGGCCGGCAAAGATAGAAAAGTAAATAGCGTAAGTTGAAAGGAATACAAACCTTCTTGACCTTTCTGCTGTAATAGCAGCAAAATATAATTAGTCTAATATCCTTCCTTTATGTCAAGAATTGCGTTGCAACGATTTCTGGAAAAAAAGATTATTCAAAATAGCATCATCGGGTTAATCCTTTTTAATTCAGTGATCATTGGTTTGGAAACCTCACCAACGATCATGAGTCAATTTGGGTTTATCATAGATCAGATAGATCTCTTGATTTTAGGTCTTTTTGTTCTTGAGTTAATATTGAAAATTTACGCGTACCGACTCGCCTTCTTCAAGTCTGCATGGAACATTTTTGATACTTCTGTCATTCTCATCTCCGTGATACCGGCCGCAGGATCTTTCGCCGTCTTCCGAGCTTTGAGGATCCTAAGAACGCTTCGCCTCTTAAAAAACGTACCGAAGCTAAAAATTATCATCGAGTCCTTGCTTCACTCTGTACCAAGTATTGGCTGGATCATGGTCCTACTGGCTATCATCTTTTACGTCTTTGCCGTGATTGGCACTAATCTATTTGGCATTGAATTCAGTACCTACTTTGGTTCACTCACTAAGTCCATATTTACACTTTTTCAAATTATGACGCTTGAAAGTTGGTCATCAGACATTGCACGGCCTATAATCGCATTGAATCCTTTTGCTGCCATTTATTTCGTCATCTTTATTTTGATTGCTACCTACACCACACTCAATATTTTCATAGCGATTGTCGTCAATACTATGAATGAATTACATCATGCAGATATGCTGCGCGAGGAACAAGAAATTAGAAAAATGGTCAAATCAGAGCATGAGCAGCTGATGGAACAGATTAGCTATTTGACTGATGAAGTTCGTGCGCTAAAGGAGATTCACTTGGACTCTGATAAAAAAGAGATTCCTACTTAAAACAATTTGTAGTAAGTTGGTCTTGTACAGAAAGATCATTTAACATCTCACCATGAAAAAACTACGATTTCTTCCGCTCAGTTTAGCCTTGATATTACTCTCTTGTCAGTCGCCCAATTCTACGACAGAAGCAACTGAAAGTGATGAAATACAGTCGTCAAATGATCTTACTTCTGGCAAAGACCTTGAACTTGACCAACTAGTAATGCCAGAAGGTTTCGAAATTGATATTTACGGACGAGTAGACAATGCTCGACAGATGGTCATGGGTACTGAAGGCACTCTATTTGTAAGTAATAGAAGTGGAGGGTCGGTTTACGCCGTCAGAGATACTGATGGCGATTTCAAAATTGATGAGAGGTATGAAATTGCTGCTGATTTGAATCTTCCCAATGGTGTAGCTTTCAAAGATGGGTCACTTTTCGTTGCGGAAGTTGACAAACTATGGAGATTTGATAACATTGAATCAGCGCTTGATAACCCTCCTGCTCCAGTATTGATTTACGATGACTACCCTACTGACAGACATCATGGATGGAAGTATATAGCTTTTGGCCCAGATGGGAAACTGTATATACCTGTGGGTGCCCCATGTAATATTTGCGAGTCAAAAAATGAAATGTATGCTTCAATTACCCGCATGAATCCAGATGGATCTGATAGAGAAGTTTTTGTTCATGGCGTACGCAATACAGTTGGATTTACATGGCACCCCGAAACAGGTGAAATGTGGTTTACGGACAATGGACGAGACATGATGGGTGATGATATCCCTCCATGTGAGCTGAACCGAGTCTCGCAACAAGGACAACATTTTGGCTACCCATATTGTCACGGAGGCACCATTCAAGACCCTGAATTTGGAGATAAGTATGCTTGCAATGACTTTGTAGTGCCTGCACAGAACCTCAACCCCCATGTGGCACCGCTCGGTCTCAAATTCTATACAGGTGATCAGTTTCCAGAAATGTACGCTGGACGTATCTTAATTGCTGAGCATGGTAGCTGGAATAGATCCTCTGATGCTGGCCATACTGGTCACAAAATAACAATGGTCAAGGAAGTAGATGGTCAAGGCACTTCGTATGATACGTTTATTGAAGGTTTCCTCAATAAGGAAACAAACAAAGCTTGGGGACGTCCTGTGGATATCCTTAATCTTGAGGATGGATCAATTTTGATTTCCGATGATCTAAGTGGTACAATATATCGCGTCAGCTTCAAAGGATAGTCCATGCTCAAAGTTGATGGGCTGAACAAGTCCTATGACGATCGAAAGATTGTTAAAGATGTTTCTTTTACGGCTGATGCCGGTAGTTTTCATGCGCTGATTGGCCCAAGTGGAACTGGGAAAACCACACTGATGAAAATGATTGCTGGCCTTATCACTCCTGATAAAGGCCATATCACCATCAATGATGAACGTCTGATTTCACCTGAACATCAATTAGTCAAAGGGTACGAAGAAATACGACTAGTTCACCAAGATTTTGATCTGAAGGCAAATATGTCTGTTAAGGAAAACCTAAACTATGCCTTACTGGGATATACTGACGACTTTAAGAAGGAACGCATAGACCAACTCACTCAAATCTGCAAACTAGATGGCTTTTTACAACAGCCATCCTCCCAACTCTCTGGAGGTCAAAAGCAGCGCGTTGCCATTGCAAGAGCACTAGCTACTGAACCTGCAGTCATTTTAATGGACGAACCCTTCAGCAACCTTGATCCTCTGACCAAGTACGAGTTACTCCAAGAAACAAAAACGATTTCCCAATCAACTAACACCACCTTTATTTTGGTGACGCATGATACACGAGACGCTTTAGAGGTTGCTGATTTGATACACGTGATGATAGATGGCGAAATTGTACAAAATGGATCACCCCTTGACCTGTATGACCAACCTGGTTCACTTCAAATTGCAAGCTTAATTGGGTTTATGAATATTCTCAGTCCGGCTATCACCACTGATAGCTCCAAAATTACTGGCATATGGGCAGAGGATATCACCCTATCAACCGCTGGGGAATATGATGGTCAAATCGAAAAAGTAATATTCAAAGGTGCCTATCAGCTAATATCCATTAAAACACCGCGTGCTGAACATTCTATCATCGCTTACGACTTTGATAAATCAAGTGCTATAAACGCCAAAGTGCACTTTGACGTACCTCCTTCAAAGTTCAAATTCTTCTCAGCGTAGAACTAGAATCTATTTACAAGAACTATTGGCGTCACCGCAGTATCTACATCGGTTCATGTCTGGATAGCCCAATCGTAAATCCAGTATATTGCCTAAAAGACGAATGATGAAATTTCTACTAATCAGCACGTTGCTGTTCACTTATTTTGTTTCAACAGCACAGCAACCGAAGTCTTCCCTCAAAGCTGGGGATGTAATTCCCTTTTTTGAAAAAACTGGCTATGATGGTAATCTGGTGAGCCTTCAGACGGTCGAAAGTGAGCTAATCGTGATTAACTTTTGGGCCTCATGGTGTGGTCCCTGTTTGAAGTCGCTTAAGTCTACACTTAGACCTATGTATGAAAGCTATGATCGTTCTCAAGTCGATGTAATCGGCATCAGCAATGATCGGCAACAAAGTAAATGGGAAAAAGCGATCAAGAGTTGGGATATTCCGTGGTCAAACATTCTGGATGATGATCAATCACTTGTCAGGTCTTTTGATGTCCCTGCAATCCCAACCTACTTCATTGTGGATAACACGGGTACTATTTTGGTTTCTAATGTCTTCTCCTCAGATCTACCAAAAACTGTAAAAAGGTTATTGAAGGAAAGGAATCAATAGGACACGTAAGCTCTACCGGCTTCTTGTATAGCATAGGTTCGGAGTGTCTCTACTTGGTTGCCCAGTCTACCCAAGGAGTCATTGGTTTCATCCGGCTGCACACTTCCTTCACTCTCCCACCAAGCCTGAGCTCTCTTTCTAGCTACATTAACATCTATATCAAAAAGATGCAGGGAAGCATCAGAGACTACCCACGCTTTTTCGCTTGAATACTTTTCATATATCATTTGGCGAATTTTGGAAGCTGTCGGGTCTTGACTCTTGAAATGAGCCACGGTATAGGAGAGTGTTTCAGGCTCTGTCATTTTATTATCCCAAAATTTCTTTGAAGATATTATTTCAGCAGTTGTGAGTAGATAAGAAGACTCTTTGTCAATCGGCTGCTTGGTCAAAGCACAAACGGCTTTGAATTCTTTCTTTTTATTCTTTCTAAAAAAATTGAGCATTTTGGAGAAGTTTTATAGTCAGATACTGACTTACACGACAAAGGTTACACGGTGACTGGGTAATAATTACCCTAAAGATGCTCAATCGGGTATGAGGGTTGCTCAATCGGGTAATTATTTTCAAACAATTCAGTAACCACCACAGTAACTGAAAAGTAAGAACGCTACCAAATAGACACGAAGCATTGATTCATTAAATTATTGCCCTATACTTGATGTACAAAACACACTATTATGAAAAAATACCTACTATTAGTTCTATTGGCATCTGGTGTTTGCTTGACAACCCAAGCGCAGTCCGAGGAAGACGTTTCTAATTTCTTAGTAGAAGGAAACAATATCACTTGGCAAAAAACTTTTGTGACCATCCTAACGGAGGCACAGATGGCAGAAAAAGTAGCTGAGATGATGCTCTTTGAATCCAAAGACATCAATAAATCAGATAAAATAATCGGTACTGTCAAACCTATCCAACATAATTATATCAAAGCAGGTTACTCTGAGAAATCCGCTGAAAAATACGTTGTTGAAAAAGACAGCTACGGTGCTTTGAAAATTGAATTTCAAGAAGGTAAGTACCGTGTTACACTTGCTGACATCCAATTAAAGCAAAGATTTTCAACCCGTAAGAGCCAGCGTGGAGAGAATACGCGACTCATGGAATTTGCATACGATGCAAAAAAGGGCGTTTGGGATCAGAATTTTATTCAATCAGGCAGTGCCAAAATCCTAAATGAGACATTTCTAGAGAAGTTTGATGTTGGTGGGAAATTTGGAGGAAGCGATTTCTAATATCTTCTTGCCAGCAGGTCTGCATTTTAAGTATTAGACATTTTACGTAGATTGAGCAGTGAGATGCATCCATACAAATATTGTTTGAAGCTTTTTCTGCTTGTTTTAATTATCTCTTCCTGCTCTCAGGTGGGTTATGTCCCATTGACTGATACTAGCGTGAATCTCGCAGGGCAAAAGATGCACAGTGAGTCGCAAAAATTTATGCGAAAAGATCTTCGAAGGGAGCCAAAACGTGCTCCTAGTGGAGAAAAGTTACAGACTGTGAAAATATGGTCATTGAAGAAACAAAAACGTTTCGCTAAACGGCAACTTCCATCTATGGATTGGTGTAAACCAAAAAAGAGAAAGATCTAACATTAGGTTTCACCTACTTATTTAAAATGAAAATCATCGCAGATTTATCTGCGTCTGCTGCAGTTGGATCTTCCTGGAATCCCAACTGATCTAGCACCCTAATTGAATAAGAGTTCTGACACTTGACTGCTGCTTTTAACTTATCAAAACCCAGTATATCGAAAGACCAGCTGATTATTGCTTTTGATGCTTCTTTGGCATAGCCTTTACCATAACTATCAGGCATTAAGGCATATCCAAGCTCCATAGTATCCGACTGATTTCTCTTCACCAACCCTGCAAGTCCAATGGCGCAACCCGATTTCTTCTCAGTGATTACTAACATACCAAAACCATCCCCCTTATAATGTGCTATGATATTTACCTTGACATAGCGCTCAGCATCAACCAATGTCTTCACAAAACGATTTCCTATATATTGTAACCAATCAGCTGTATTGAGTATAGCCAAGAAAAAGGCGGCATCATTCACTTTTGCTGCGCGAAATTGTAGTCTAGGTGTCTCAAGTTCTATCATTTATTAGTAGACCAGAAATAGTGATGAAATGATTCCTCTTTGATCCAACCAAGTCTTTCATACAGCTTATGAGCCCGATTATCATGAGCTGTCTCTAATGCCAACCCTTTCAAATTTTTAGTGGTAGCAAACTTCTGAGCATGGAGTAATAGCATCTCACCTACCTTCTGATTGCGTGAATGAGGGTCAACATACAAATCATTCAAAATGTAAAAAGACTGTAGTGAAACGCTTGAAAACGTTGGGTAAAGCTGTGTAAATCCAACCGCACGCATACCGTCTATAGCTATGATAATGACGGAGTCTATGCGTTCCAATCTAGCGGTCAAAAATGTCTGCACCGCAGTTATGTCACTCGATTGATCGTAAAACTGACGATAGCCATCAAAAAGTGGAACTAATAAATCAAGGTCTGAAGGGTCGGCGAAACGAGTAATCATCTAGCCAAGGTAATAGAAAATTGATCAGTTGATTTCGATCTGGTACTGTAGCACCCACATACCTTTATGATCAGTCACCACAAGTCCGAGATCACCCTCCTCTTCATAAATAGGTCGCTGCTGATAATTAAGGGATAGCTTGTTACTATGGCCATCAAAGTAACCATTGATGCCGAAATCAAAGGTATTCATCTGTTGTGCCAAAGCATCAAAACTTGAAGATTGCCAAGCTACATTGGGTTGGATACCTATGGAGCGGTCTCTGAAAGACAATTTTGTTTGCCACAAGTATCCTAGTTGCATAAAAAGCGTTTGCCCTGTACCCATCATCGGAAAATCATTTCCTGATCCGTTAAAAGTACTTCCAGTCGCAGTATAGTCGTTCGCTCCTAAGTTCCTAATATACTCTGGCCCAAAGTAAGTTTTAAAAAATCCCAAGTATGCAGTAATTGATTGAGCATTTTTCCGCTTGCGTGGTGCATCGTAAAAAAACTCAGCCGCCCAGTTTTTAAAATCATAATACTGGGTTTCACTATTCACCAGACTTGATGTCATCTTTGGTTGGAACAAGAAACCAGAGCCAAAATTTAATATTTTTTTAGCACCAAGGTATGTCCCTGCCCCACCACTGTATGCTGTTTTATTACTCTCATTATCAAAAAACTCATATTTCACATAAGCAGAAGTGCTTAGTCGTTCCTGATTCAATGCATAATCTACAACTCCATCTCGAGCCTCGACTCCATAATCTGCAGGCTGCTTCAATGCAACCACATAATCAAACTTACCTATCTGACCTTTGGTCCAGATACCCAATGATCGACCCAAATTATCATTTTTCCCTACCGTCAACATCGCAAAAAGAGGAGCATCTAATGACATCATCGTTCGACTACTTCTAACATTCCAACGAGAAAGCCCTGTCCAGCCTGTTTCTCCAATACCCACCGCACACTGTTCAGAAAAGCTATATTCCACATTGAAGTCAAGCACCTTAAATTCTATAGATTTTTCACTTCGAGCATTGATATTATTGTCTCCGAATAGTGCATAAACCATCAAATTAGGTGTTACCTGCGCTAAGAATCCCATCCTAATACGCCTAATTGAAATATCAAATGCTTCATCCACAAATTCATTATTGATAGTTGTTCTAGGATTCATTTGAATGTATCGCGTCCAAAATTGGCCTCTGATACTTGCTTGAATATACGTCTGCCCAGATTCATCGAAAGAATGCCGCAGCACTTGACTGTGTACTTGAGAAAAAAAGAAGAGCTGGAAAAAAAGAAGCGTATAAAGACAGATATAACGTAACATTGGACCACCTTTTCGATGTATTTGAATGCAAAGAACATCCTTTTACAACTTGATCTACCTACGGTGTTAGGTGATAATAATCAGCTCAGGAACCGAGTTAAGACAGGTTTTTCAATAATTTCAAAATAATGCGGATATTTTGAATCTCCGACTAGTAACCACAGATTTAGCAGGCGCTAATTGTGATAGATGCAAATTAAAAGAAGAACGGAAAACCTTATCAGGGCTTCAATGTGGTGAAATGGAAAGTCGTTACTGTTTTACCCCCTTTTGAATCTTTGGCGAAGACCCTACCCCAATAAAGTGTTTCTTGCTCTAAGCCTGAAATGGTCACGGAAGTTGGTAGGTCTGAATTATACTTATTCGAGTATCCAAGGTAGACAGAGTAGGAAATGATATCACCCTCAGGATCTTCCGAGTTTTCCCAATTAATAGTGACATCTGTTACTCCTACATCTTCTATAATTACCCCAAACCTTGAAGGTTGACCATTTTCATCGGGAAGAATAATCGGCTCAGGCCCACATCCAATGATGGTGATAATCACTAGGAAACCTATAGCCTGATATACAATTGCTCTACTCATCTTGTGAGATTAAAGAATCAACATACAAAATTAGGAGCAAAAAAGAGCAAACCCTTCCCTAATTGAATGCCCAAATGTCATAGCGAAGTCATATTTTCAATACATGTGACTTCAAAAAGATCCATCTGAATAAACGCTCTTTTTATACCTTATTCAATGATACAGCATTCATACAGTAACGTAATCCACTGGGTTCCGGTCCATCCGGGAAAACATGTCCAAGATGCGCATCGCATGAATTACACAGCGTTTCTACACGGGTCATTCCCCATGAATTATCCGCTATATACAAGATGGCATTTTCTTTCACGGGTTGAGTAAATGAAGGCCAACCAGTTCCGCTTTCGAATTTTTCTTCTCCATCAAATAGTAGTGTACCACAACAAGCGCAGGCATAGCTACCAGATTCAAATTTGGAACACATCTCAGAGCTAAAAGCACCTTCTGTTCCATGTTGTCTTGTTACGTGGAATGCTTCCTCTGTAAGAATTTTCTTCCACTCGGCCTCTGTCTTTTCTATTCTTTGATCTGGGGAAGGATTACCGTTTGAGGTAAAACTCATAATATCATTCCATTTGAGCATAGAGTCTCTTTTTTTAAAGTGTAACCAGACTACAGCAGTCTAAGTTCAGAAAAAACGCTTGATGACAGGGATCTGCTTCCTGTACACCCAAGCCAGGTATAGGCTGCTCAAGAAACAAAAAATAGCCATATAAAACAGTGTGCCTCCATCTCCTTGCACTTCGATCCCTAGCTTAGTCAAGTGCATAAAAACAGCCCCAGACATTACGGCAAGTACCAAAAGTGCTCCTAAGCCAATCGTGGTGGGCAAAAGAAGCAACACAGAGGCCACTAGCTCAACAATACCCGAACCAATCCGTCCCCATGGCTCCATTCCCAAAGTCTCAAATATATAGATGCTTTCTGGCTGTCCTGTGAACTTGAAATAGAGTGTCTGTAGTAATATGACAGATACAGCTATTCTGAGTAATAGATTAAATATTTTCATAGATTAGTGTTTGAGCGGTAGATTATAATGGTATAAATCTAATCAAAGTTTTCTTCGATAGACTAAACGTTCTTATCCACTAAATACAACCATTCAACAAGTAGTCTAGGGCTAATAAATCCAAATCAGTCTTTAACAGATAGTACAGATTGCCTCTCTCGATTGACAGTCAATTGCATCACATCTGGTCGAGAATAGTGCCCGGAAGGATCAAAATTCTGTCTCTCTTGAAACACTTTATCGATGGTAATTTCAGCATAAAAAATACCCTCAACATCGACTACCGGTTCCAGTACCCAGTTACCATCTGGTCCAGCGATACATGATCCCCCATTTGCCATCTTATCTGGTAATTGCGATCGGAGAAAATCACCATGAAGTACAGATGCATCGATATCAGAAAGTGACATCAAGCCAGATACTGAGATCGCATAAAGTCGACCTTCTCTTGCAATATGCCTTGTCAAATCAATAGTATTTCGCTCGGAGCCCGGCCAAACAGCAACATGTAAATTTTCTCCCATGCCGTATAAAGAAGCTCTAGCGAGCGGCATCCAATTTTCCCAACAGTTCAAACCACCAACTGAAAACTCTCCTAATGAATGTACTCTCAAACCATGACCATCACCCGGAGACCATGTCAAACGCTCCTCGTAGGTCGGTTGAAGTTTGCGATGTATTGATTGAATGACCCCTGCTGCATCTATATAGACTAGCGACGCATAGATAGAGTGCCCTCCTCTATCAGTCGCTCGTTCGATGATTCCCAAATAAACTGCGATCCCATTTTTCTTAGCAGCATTGCAGATTGTATCTAAATCACCGCGACTCACTACCACTGCCTCCTTCATATAATGGGCATGGATCTCTTTCTGCCTTTGATTCTCAAAGTTGGATCCGTCTGTCACAGACAACCAAAAAGGATAACCTGGTAGTAGCCCTTCGCCAAAGACGACCAAACCTGCCTTGTCTGCAGCAGCCTCATCTATGGCTACTTCAATCTTTTCTGTTGTCTTCTGCCTGTTTAACCAAACTGGCGAAATCTGTGCAACTGCTATTTTTAGCATAGGCTTCTTGTATGGGTTAGCAATATTTAGTTCAGACTCAATGGTTCACATAGTAACCTGATGTTCGTGTGAAAATGATCAATGATTTTTTGTCTCACTCCTTTGTGAGCACTATCCTCGATGAGACGGCCATCCATCTCATGGATCGGTGTCAGCTCTCCCATCGTTCCACAGCAAAACACCTCATCCGCATTGTAAAACTCATTGATCGAAAGGTTTCTTTCAATGACTTCTATGCCCAGCACACGACCGTATTCAATGACCAAACCTCTCGTGATGCCATGCAGGCAAGCATCAGCATGTGGCGTGTATAGCACTCCTTTAGCTGCCATAAATAGATTGGTGTCATTCAGTTCCGACACAAACCCATGGGCATCCAACATGACAGCAGCGTCAGCACCTGCAACATTTGCTTGAACTTTTGCTAAGATATTATTAAGCAAATTGTTGTGATGGATCTTACTATCTAAGTGCTTAGGAGAATTTCGTTGTATAGAGGATGTGATCACTTTGATCCCATTCTCATTATCATATACTAACGGCTTCCACTCAGCCAATACAATTAGGCAAGCTCCATTTTGATTGAGCCTAGGATCCATCCCTGAGGTCACTTTCTCACCTCGTGTCAAAGTCAATCGAATATGGGTTTCATCTTCCATACCATTTGCATCAAGCGTCTCTCTAATTGCCTTCTTGATAAAGGCACGTGATGGTACATCTATAAACGCTAGTGCTTTGGCACTGTGTTCCATACGCTCAAGGTGAGCGTCCAAACTAAAAATACCCTCCTTGTATACTCGGATACCTTCCCATATAGCATCTCCTCCCTGGACTACACTATCAAAAACTGAGACCTTGGCTTCAGATCTTGGATACAATTGATCGCCTACCCAGACTTGAATATTACTATTTTTGGGATTAAATGGTTGGAGCATGGTTAGTCGTTTATTGTAATTGCTTTTTCGTTAAGAAGATTATAGTAAGGCAGTATCTCGTCAAGCAAAGGTAGCAATCGATCCGGCACCTTTTCAGTTGAAAGCTGACGGACGGAAAAACCTGTTGATTGATGCACACTCTTATACCAATAAGGAGCCCAAACGCCATCTTCAATAATAGGTCCTGGCTCCCAACTGAGCATATTCTTATCAAAAGGAATGTCGATTTTTTCGCAAAAACGAGTAAGCACTTTAGCTGGATTCGCTAGCACTGTATCGGAATTTAGGACCAATGCTGGATTGTCTGGCGTATCAACTTGTTGAAAAATTTCCCAACTGGCTTTTAGACCAATCTCCTGCTCGGTTGGCTCATGTACTACCTTGGCAAAAGAGGTAATCAAACGCGCCGGGTCTCGGATCAAGAACACATTCTTCGTCTTCTGACAAAAACCTACATCTAAGTCTTCTAGATGTTTTGACATGTTTTTGATAAAATAATGTTCCTTGCTAAGTGACATGAAGATCACATCTGAGATGACCTTCTGTGCATCAATAGACTGTGATTTTAGAATTTCTTCTCTACCTGGATGGTCAAACCCTGTGCGATCAAGATAATAGGCATACAAAGGCTCATCCACTACTTCGGTATCTTTCCTTTGCGCAAAAGAATACATCAATGCGGTAGAAATGTTTCTAGGCCCGGATATCAGTTGAATTCTCATCTGTTCAACTAACTTTTGATGGATAGTCCTGATGGACAAGGCGTTTTGAAATCCACCAAAAATTACCGCTTGGATCCTGAATCCCGCTTTGCCGATCTCCATAATCCATATCATCTGGCGGAAATACCTCGACACCTCCGGCATCCAATGCACGGCGATGTGACACATCTACATCCTCTACATACAGATAAACACCCGCAGCTTTGGTCTCAAATCCGCTGGAAGATTGCGCTAACATCACGGAAGCATCATCAAATAGGAGTATTACATTTTTAATGATATGCTGATCAGAAGTTCTTGACATTTCCTTGGCACCGAATGCTTCTTGCAAAAAGAGAATCATATGTGCAGGATCCGCAACAAAGAAATACGGATTGACTGAATGGAGCCCCTTTGGAATCATGTCGTGGTCATAAATTGTAGTTGATATGAGGCTAAGGCTCTTGATAACCCTACACCTATTCGACCAACTTATGAAAAATAATCAAATAGAGTAGAGAGATCAGTCAAAAATATTCATTCTTTCACCTTGTCGCTAAACAAAAAAAGACCCTAAGCGGGGCCTTCTTTCGGTTGTTTCAGAAGAAAAATCACTTATTGTTTGATGAATTTTTTCATAAACTCGTTGCCGTCCAACGTCACTTTCAAGAAGTAAAGGCCCGGCGGAAGTTTGGATACATCCTGAATTTGCTGCAACTCTCCAGAGGACATAGCTCGACCATCTATAGCGACGATCGAATTGGTTGCGTCGGAATGAAAATCACTTTCCTGAATCTGATCGCCAGCGGGGTTTGGATAAAACTCGAATCGAGCGTCAGAGAGACTTAGCACTTCTTCAGGATCATCAGAAGGATCATTGAAAATGCTGATTGTAAAGTTCTCCGTGAAGGTCATTCCACCCAAATCAATAGCAGCCACAACCACAGCAAAAGAAATCGACATCTCAATATCAAACGTTTTGCAGTCAATACTTTAGCTCCCACAGTTGAGACATCCTCAGGGGCATCTATCGAGGGCTGGAGCGTTTCATGAGCACCCTCGTCATTCCCCATCAAGATGACAACTTTTGTTCCCACGTCCAGATTTTCTGAAATAGACTGATTGGAAATGGATACCGAAGAGGGAGCCTCATTGATATAGCTAATCGGCATTTTGGCGACAAACTCTATTCCAAGCGCAATGGTCGCGCTACACAAAAAATATATTTACCAGGTAGATCTGGTACTTACAATGTAACGTCAAGCGCTGCCATGGATTTCTCAGAATAGACCTCAGAGATTGTAAAAAATCTACCTCTCCAGTTCTGTCCTGATCTTTATTAAACTCGTATTTAGTAGAAGAGCAAAAAGTGTAGCCATCATTCCAGTTATCGCAATCAGAAATGTTCATTGCGACTATGCTATCTGTCAATGAAACACCATTTGATGTGAATAGCAGGTTTAATCCTGTCGATTTTAAAGGTTATTTAGTTGAGTTGTCATCTTTATATTACTAAATCGACTACTTCCAACTTAGAGCAATGCAAGTATTCTTTGTGGACAGCATTTCTGCTTGATAAATGACAAATACACCCCCATATTTCCTTTCAGGAAACCGCAAACAGTGATGATGTACTTGCTAAATAAAAAGTGATAAAAGCCCTTATTTAGTAGCCTGGCTCATCCGAAACCGAGCCCACCTTCGAAATAGCTGGACCTCTTCCGGAGACATCCAACGATGCATTTTTCTGTATTCTTTTAAGAACAGTCTTCGGTCAAAACTGACTTTCTCAAGGACTATCTTACTGTAAGACAACATGGTCATAAGCTATAGAGGTTTATTGATCTAGGAAAAAACCCGGCGCGCATGAGCGCAACCGGGCCGCCACATAAAAAACTTTAAACGATCACTTCGTGAATGGCTCTGATGGGAATTAGAATCCCATTTTTCAGCACAACATTCTTCTCAGTTACAGCCCAAATGGTCGTTTCCGTTTCCATCATATCACCTTCTTCGGTCTCAAACCGTATTTGAATGGCTTGCTTATATAAATTTCCTAAGGTCATCCCTCTATTCAATTCTCTCCACCGATGTGTGATTTCATCATGGGTGTTGAGCACTTCTGTCTTTATGAAAGAAATCAGCTCAATCTGATACTTGTCTATTTTTGTAATAATTCGCATTTCATATGTATGATTATGAGTGAATAATGAATTTCAAAAGGGCAAACGCCTTCTGAGCAAGCATCAATTCATTCAATCATAGTAGGTCAGCGCACAGTATTTTAGAAATAGTTTATCAAAAGACCTGATCAATCCAAGGCTTATAGAACCATGCGATTCTCTAGCGACGAACTTAACAAATCTTTCAACCTTTGGAGGGGTACCTAGTACTTTGATCTGATGAGATTTTCCAACGAGAGCTTGCTCTTCTTTTGCGACTTCTTGCTCATTGATATTTTCCGAAGCCGCTGCAGGGCTAAACCCAATTAGTATCGCTATCAAAAATGAAAGCATCATTATTGACCTTGTTTTGACTAACGATATGGGTACAAATCTCTTCACCTGATATTTTCATAATAAAAACGGGGTGCGAAAGGTTTAGCCCAAAACATTAAAATAAAAAAAATGTTGTTGGATGAAGATTAATAAAAACATCCATATGAAGAAGAATACAAATATTCTATTATTCAGCTTAGTCCACATAATGCTTTTTTTCTCTTGTCAGCAGTCCAAAGAAGTGATAGTTTATACATCCAAAATGACAGTTTCTGGAGATTTCCTATTCGAAGGGCCCAATACGTTGCAAGGAGGTTTCAATGCTGACCTGGTAGCATTGGCTGAACAAGAGGAAATTGATGAATCTCAAATCACAGCCGTTTATTTAGTAGGCATCCAGCTCGCTGTCAGCCCTGATTCATTACAACAAACAGTAGAAAGCGCATTAGTACAGCTAGTAAGTGACGACTTGTCCCTCGAGACTGCAGGTACGATCAATCCCTTTACAAGCGAAAGCAGTCAAACATTAAGCATAAATACAGATTTGGACATACTGCCCTATCTAAAAGATGCAAGTACGCAACTCATAGTAGATGTGAATTTGTCTGGAGATCTAGATGAAGTCAGCACCCATATTACATTTGAATTTTCAATCACATATAAATAATTACTCATGAAAAAAAATCTAATTATCAACCTAGTTTTCTCCACCTGCCTACTGTGGTTAGGCACTGATGTTTTTGCGAAAGGCGGTGATGATTTAGTCGGTATTTGGAAACCAAGCAATGGCCTTTCAATGGTCAAAATTGAAAAAATTGGTAATAAGTATTACGGTCGTGTGGTTTGGTTGCAAGAGGCAAACGACCAGGCAGGCAACCTACGTACTGATATCAATAACCCTGATGAGTCTCTTCGCAGTACACCTTTAAGAGGATATCGGTTACTTAAAGATTTTGTCTATGACGAAGAAGAAAACACTTGGATTGAAGGAACCATCTACGATCCTAACAATGGAAGTACCTACAACTGCAACATTGTTCCGACTGATGAGAATACCATAGAAGTCAGAGGATATATCGGTGCGACAGTGTTTGGAAGGACAGATGTCTGGACCAAGATGAAGAAAAAGTAAAAGATATACTCAATAACAAAAAGAGCTACAGTTCTACAACTGTGGCTCTTTTTACTATTTCCATGTTCGACCTTATGGACTAACCATGCTTATGGTGAATTGCGCATATAACGTATTTGTCAAAGTGTTTTCGAAGAAGAAGTCTTCCCTATCAAACCCTCGAAAAAACTCACTATCATCTGCATTGAATGAATAATTAATGCGATAACCCGCCTGTGCGCCAATCCAAATAAAATCATTCAGTCCTTTATTATAGTTAAGCCCTAATCTAATTTCTGACCTCCTCAGCTCAGTTTGATTAAATCCAGCAGGCGCTGTATTGCCCAGTTCCTCTCCAAAATTGCTCAGTCTGTAAGTTGCTCCCTCCACTTGATAGCCCATCAGTAATACAGATCGGCTATTCCATCGGTACCGTGCTTGTACACGAGCCGGAAACAACGCCTCTACACCCCATTTTGGATTCTTGAATGTCTGGTAATAGTAGATAACTGGAAGTAGATTCAGTGCACCTCCCAAATATGTTCGGGAGATACCCGGTCCCCAGATCATATTATCATTTGGCTTAAAGCCATAGATAAAGGCAGCTGGCACTCTCAATTGGTTTAACTCCGGCATATTATTAAAGCTATAGTCCCCATTGAGTTCACCGCCGACCTGGAGGAGCAGGAATCGCCTTTCGCTCAAAGGCTTAAAAATGGTAAAATTAGTATTCATCCATTTTAATGAATGATTTCTCAGATTTGCGCCAAAAGGACCATTGGAATTATCATTTGAAAATTGATACTGACTTTGTACAAAGCTGACACCCCAGTTGATCAAAATATTATTTTTCGAAAGTATGGGAACATTAGATACAAAGCGAAAGCCATTAAGCATTCCTACCTCAATATCCTCAGCACCATAAGTGCTGTACGGCCCAGCCCCGATGGTCGTTGGCCCTTGGAAATCAAAACCAAACGAAATCAATGATGATGGGCTTTGGCCTAGTACCTTGTTTGTACAAAAGGCCTTCAAACCTTCACCGGCCTCTTCAAACATGGATGGATCAAAGTCGTCAAAATCATCATCTTGTGCAGATAGCAGACCAGATGCAGCAAGCAGCATGAACATACTCATGGCTAATGTTAGGGTGGTTTTCATTTAAGAATAGATTGATTTGGTTCAAAAAAAGTTTAGCAATTACATAATTAAAAAAACCACCAAGTTGTTTAACCAGTAAGCAAAAAACCTAACCAAAAACGACCAGAACTAGGTGCCACTAGTTTCTGGTCGCTACTATTTAAAGCACTTTTGCTCAATTTCCGTCCGCTTCTATCAAGAAGGGTGCTTTGCCATTCGTGATTATTATTTTGGCATTAGGAGAAGTCGATAATTGCTTAAAAGCCTCAATACTTTGCCATTTGATAATTTCTGGTGAGATACCCTGCTGCAATATTATCTGAGCATCCCGTACACCTTGAGCCTCTACCGTCTTTCGTTGCGCCTCCAACCTTTCTCTTTGCAAAAGGAACTCCATACGCTGTGCATCTTGCTCGGCTTCCAATTTTTCTTCCACGGCTCTAGAAAGACCGGCAGGTAGCTGTATGGTCTTTAGCAGCACTGCTTCGATGATAAAACCACGATCTAGGAGTAGATCAGCCATTCTTTTTTGTATTTCACTTTCGATTTCTGCACGTTTGGCTGTGTGCATATCTTTCGCAAAAAAACGTGAGCAAACATCCGCTGATGCTGACCGAAAAACGCTTACAATCACTACCTCCTCGTATTGCGTGCCGATCTCTTCTAAGATACTAGCGGCTTTCTCTTGCTCGATATGATACAAAATCGAAATAACTGACTGCACATTCAATCCTTCTTTTGATGGCAGGTTGCTGGCAATCTCAATATTGACCGTTCTCACGGGTAATTTAATAATGGTACTCATGAACGGGTTGTACAGCTTCGGGCCAGCCTGAATGGTGATTGGTTTCAATTTTCCCAAAGTACGCTTGACTCCTACTTCTCCTTGACGAATGACAGCACAGCTCGCTAAGCACATTGAAAGTGCCGCGGTAAACAACAGATTTAGATAAACTTTCATACAATAGTATTTTAGGAATGAACAATAATTAAGCATGGCAAGTCACTTGCCATTTTGAACAGTAATCCACGGTAGTCACGGATGAAATCGACCGTAAGACAATTACAGTATAACCTCCTGAAAGTTTCAAATCAACATAACTATAAACCGTAAGTCTTGCTTTATGGAACTACCTACTTGTATTCTGGCCTACCAGGGCAAAATATATCTATGATCTTACAATCTGTCAAAGCGATGCCGGAATGTGGGACTTCAGAAGGGATCAAGATCACAGCTTCCGGCTTACATAGATGCTTGACCCCACCCACAACTAATTCAAATTCACCCTCTGTCACTTGCGTTAGTTGCTCATGGACATGATGATGTTCAGGCAGGATAGACCCTTTCTCAACCTGCCAATAAGCTGCTGTAAATCCATTCCCATGGATAAAAGTCCCTTTGAAACCAGGTATCAACTCGTTTTTGGGATCGGTAATGTCTATTTTCATATTTTCGTTTGCTAGTACCACTTAAATAAAGGCATTTCTATCGCTCATTCAAAACTGATATTTTAGATTGAAACGAGCAATCATGAAAACAACGATAATATTTTGTCTCACCTTGCTAGTATGCATTGGCTGCGAAACCAATAGTTCAAATCAGACGTCCGACGGCAAGGAAACCAATTCCGATGTGGAGATTCAAAAAGTGGACCTATTAGGAGCATGGGAGGCAGACGAAAAGACGGATTCTGGTACGGTCATCACGCACATGATAACCTTTACTGAGAAATATTTTAGTGAGGCTATATATGTGAAAGAGCCTGCACAATTCATTTGGACACTCGGAGGTAGCTGGGAGTTAGTAGACAATAATGCTACTTTAAACTACGAATTTTTCAGTCTAGATACGGCTCAGGTTGGTCAACAAGGAAATATGGACCTTAAGCTAGTCAACGGTAAAATGGAAGCCTCCGGACGCACGTGGAAGAAGGTAGATGACGGCACGCCAGGAGAGCTGCAAGGTGCATGGCTGATCACTGGTCGTAAAAGAAATGGAGAAATGAGCAGACGTACACCTGGAGAGCGAAAAACAATGAAGATTCTTTCAGGAACACGATTTCAGTGGATCGCGTACCACACCGGAACAGGTAAGTTTTCTGGCACAGGCGGCGGTTCATACACGACTACAGATGGGCAATACACGGAGAATATAGATTTTTTCTCAAGAAATAACGCTCGGGTCGGTGCCTCTCTTGAATTTCAATATAGGCTGGACAGTGGGGAATGGCAACATGAAGGAACCAGCAGCAAAGGAGATCCTATTTACGAAATATGGACGCCAAGAACCATGCTTGAAGACTAATGTAATGTGCTTATTTGCTCAGGCTTAAAGATCTTAACATCGGCATAAAAAGTACCGAATGGTATCAATGAAGCTGCCAAAGCAATGAAGGATTGTTTGACCCGCCACTGGAATCGCCAGGTAGATAGTATCACTATCGAGATATAGGCTATAAAAAGTAATCCATGAGCCATCCCTACATAATAATTTGGTTGTGGGATTTCCAATGAGTATTTCAATGGCATTGTTACTGCAAGCAAGAGATAGCTGATCCCTTCCGCAATCGCGATCATTCTTGTAAGCTTAATTAGCGTCATGGTTCTTATTGTCTTCGTGGATAGTACCACATAACCAGTGCCTTTGTTCCAAAGTTTTCCTTGACGATACAATTAGGTCATCTAGCATCAAGACATGGTTAGCAACCCCTACTGATAGGAGCATACATATGGAATCAATCAAATCGTGCCACCTTCAAAAAGTCTATTGGTCGTAGCGTAGCACCCTTCAATGACAAATCTGCAAGTACTTCACCAACTACAGGGGCAAACTTAAATCCATGACCACTAAAGCCTGCGGCAAAACATATTCGCTCATGCGTGTCAGGCACTATATCAAGTGTAAAATGGCCGTCTTGTGTCATGGAATACAAGCAAGTGCTTGTATTAGTCAAACTAAACTTAGTGCCCGGCTTCAAGTGCTCAAGCACTGAGCGTAATTCATTGATGTCCGCATCAGAAACCTCTGAATCTAATACTTCGGGCTCGATTGAAGACCCAGGGTGATGGTGCCCAATCTTAAACCCAAATTGATCCTTCGGAAACCCATAGTAAATCCCTTTTCCTGATGGATGATCCATGCACCAACATGGAAGCATGAAATCTGGGTCATCAGGCGAAAACCAAGCTACATTTTGTTTTGTCACTGACATTGGAACGATTCCTTGTAATAAATCAGTGCTCCAAGCTCCGGCCGTAATTACAAGCTTATCGGCTTGATAAGTATCAGCAGCAGTTGTAACGCTCACTAAGTCCTCTTCAACATTCCAGCCCTTTACTTCTTGATGCTGATAAATAGTGGCACCGTTCTTAGTAGCCATATCCACAAAACCAAGAATCGCTTGTTCTACATCCAAATAACCAGCGACAGGTTCCCATAGTGCGGCATATTCAGGATGAAAATTCAACTGTTTCAGCCAGGCAGCAGCGCTTACGTCATCCAACTGAATCTTGTGTTTGAGGGATGACTTGCGGACACCACTAAGCATGTCGCCTGTTACCTCACCACAATAAAGTAGACCTTCCTCATGATACATCTTTCGGCCGGACTCCGCTTCTAATACTTTCCATAGTTTATGCGCTTCTTGAAGCAGTGGCACATAGTCTTCATGCTCAAAATAGGACTGTCTGATCAGCCTGGTATGTGCACTATGAGATCCACGGGTGTGTACTATTTCAAACTGTTCCAAACCGAGGACCTTCATACCTCTTCTTGCCAAAGCGTAACACGTTGCGGCCCCCATTGTGCCCACACCCAAAACGATTACATCAAATTTTTCCTTCACAGAGTATACTAGTGCAAATGTTCTGATAGATACTTTTTCTTACTGATAAACCTAACATATTGTATAAAATTAAACTCGAGATGATCAAAAAACATCTGCTCTCCATGATATCCATATGCAAATTGGGAATATAGCGAAGGTTAGTATGTAATAGACTATTGTTAGATACTTGGCCATCAAATGGTTGCAAAACTATGCGTATCCAATTGAACTCAATTGGTGGATCTACTTGCAAGGTGCTTTTTTCACACTATCAATCGCACTATTTGTCACAAGCTACAAGGTTGTCAAAGCGAGTCATACAAACCCCTCCGAATCACTAAGCTATGAGTAGAAGAGTTCATCCTCAATAGTTGATTATTAATTCCCCCTAACAACTTGTCAATCTGGTGCTAGCATAGTGCTATTCCAATATTTCTTTGGTTGATGTCAACTAGTACCAATCCAATCGACGATTAATATTTCTTTGATTCCTAAAACATATTATACTAAATATATGTTTAGATTAATCTAAATATATATTTTTGCACATATTATAACATATATACATGTATTCAAAATACCTCGTTACTGTTCTGGCAGCACTACTAATAGCAAGTTCCTTGTCCGCGCAAGAGACATTTGCAATTTCGGGGGAGGTGGTATCTGATTCAGGTCCTGTCTCATTTGCGACCGTATACATTGCCAATAGTCAACTGGGTGCTATTACTGATAGCGATGGCCAATTTACCCTTGACAACATCCCAAAAGGCACTCACCAAGTAGTATGCAAGGTGGTCGGATATAAAACACAGTTTCAAACATTGACGATTGATGATTCATATAATCCGGAAGCGTTGATTTTCAACTTAATTGAAAATACAAGTAAGCTTGATGAAGTCGTGATAACAGGTACTAGAACAGCGAAAAAAATCATTAACTCTCCAATTATCGTAGATGTGATCAGCAGTCAAGTACTCGTCAATAACCAATCGATCAGTCTATCCGAAGGACTTAAATTTCAACCTGGTCTTAGAATAGAAACAGACTGCCAAACCTGTAATTATACGCAACTCAGGATGAATGGCTTGCAAGGCGGGTATTCTCAAATACTCATCAATAGTCGCCCTATTTTCAGCCCGCTCACGGGACTATATGGCATGGAACAATTACCTACTAATATGATCGAAAGGATTGAAGTCGTCCGAGGAGGTGGTTCAGCACTATATGGGACTGGGGCTATTGGCGGGACTGTCAACATCATTACCAAAATACCCCAAGAGAACAATTACTCAGTTGGATATCTCCGCCAAAATATCTCAGGAGCTGCAGAAGACATATGGACTGGAAATGGTTCCTTAGTGAATAGTCAAAAGGATATGGGCATTTCCTTTTTTGTCAATCGCCGAAACCGAGAATGGTTTGATGCAAATGGGGATAATTTCTCAGAGCTTCCCAGTATTGAGAATCTCTCTTTTGGGACAAGTGCGTTTTTCATGCCTAGTCAGCAAAAGAAAATTGATATCAGCCTTAGCTATATCAATGAGTACCGCTATGGTGGGGAGATGATAGATACGCCTGCTCACCTTGCTCAACAAGCAGAGGAGCGAACCCACAAAGTACTCGTTGGTAACGTAAATTACGAAGCGAAACTGCAAAACGGCAACAGTGCTATCAACGGATATATTGCTGCACAGTATACCGATAGAGATCATTACACAGGAATTAGGCCGGATGAGATAAGTTTGGATGCTGACCATCTGGCGAATCCGCCTTACGGTACTTCCTTTAATCTGACCTTACAAGGCGGTCTACAGTTTGACCATAATTTTAAGAATTTTCTAGGTGGAAGCAATTTGGTCACAACTGGGATTGAGTATGTACAAGATGATATCCTTGATGAAATAGAAGCTTACAATTTTAAAGTAGATCAAACTACCCAAAACCTAGGTTCCTTTCTGCAAAGTGACTGGGAAGTCAGCGATCGGTTTAATCTACTGTCAGGAATCAGGGTGGATCAGCACAATTTTATTGATGGGTTGATCGCAAGCCCTCGTATTTCAGCTTTGTACCGACCCATTAGTAATATGCAACTTAGGGTTACATATGGAACAGGGTTCAGGGCTCCGCAAGCTTTTGATGCCGATCTCCATATCGCCTTCGCGGGAGGTGGTGTTTCTAGAGTCATTTTGGCGGATGAACTAGAGCGAGAGAGGTCCCGCAGTTTGAGCGGATCAGTGAACTATGATAAAGCATCAGATCGAATGATCTATGGGTTCACTGTAGAAGGTTTCTATACTTACCTGAAAGATGCTTTTGTTTTACAAGCAATCGGACAGGATGAATTTGGTGAGGTCTTTCAAAAAGAGAATGGCAATGGAGCAACAGTAGCAGGCATGACCTTCGAGGCTCGAGCCAACTTTGATGAAAAACTACAAGTCGATGCTGGACTTACTGTTCAAAAAAGTGAGTTTGATCATCCAGTTGTGAATATTGATGGCCTAGAAGCAACTACAGAGTTCCTAAGAACTCCTAATCTGTATGGCTACTCAATGATTAGTTGGACACCAACTCCTCAATGGAATATTTCGCTGAACAGCACATACACTGGGCCTATGCGCCTTATCCACTTTGCCGGTGCGCAGAAAAGATCAGAGGACGGGTATGTGACTACGCAAGACTTTCTAGAAACAGGTCTAAGAATCAGCTACACACTACCGATCAATAAACTTCACAATAAGTTAGAGCTATTTTTAGGCGGAAAGAACCTGAGTAATGCATATCAGGCAAACTTTGATTCAGGCAAAAATCGAGATAGTAATTTTGTCTACGGACCATCTGCACCAAGAACTATTTACGCAGGATTGACCATTAAATCTTGGTGACATGAGGTGCCAAAAACTGCTGTGTCTGACTGTACTCCTCCTGATCTTTCATGCTAAAGCGCAAGATGTAGCCCCGATCCAGTGGATTACTTTTGAAGAGATGGAAATTGCATTTGCCGAAAACCCCAAACCGGTTTTCGTCGATTTTTGGGCGACTTGGTGCAATCAATGCCTACGAATGGATAGATATGCTTTTAGTAATGCGGAGATCATTGAGCGACTCAATTCAAATTACTATGCTGTAAAAATGGATGCTGAGACCAGAGACACTATTTATTTTGGGGGCAAGCAATTTGTGAATCATGGATTACCAGACGACAAAGAATTTCACCAATTAGCACTGCTACTTGGTTCAGACGTCAAAGGGCAATTTGTATTGCCTGCTACACTTATCTTCGACCGTGATTTCCAACTGGTCTCTCAAAATAGACGGTACCTCAGTTCTAAGCAGATGCTTGCTGTTCTAGATGAACATGCGCAATAAAGTACCAACAATGGATTTGCATTATGATAAAAAATAGCTTGGATATCAGCTCTTCAGTCATAACCCGTCTCCTACAAATAATACTGAATCAACCTTCAATTAAGTAACGACTTATAAGGATATTTGCTCGTCATGATTACCTCGAAACCAAAATCCACCGCGCTCTTTTCAATTGCCATTTTTGTTGGCTTGGCGCTTGCTGCTGCTATTTGGATTTTGATTGAATTGATTCTATTTCCGCAATCCTATCTGATTATTAAGATAATCCTCGCTCCTATACTATTCGTCATTGTTCTGATCGTAGTGGTCAAAACGTATTTTTCCGCAGTCACGGTTTCATTGGGAAATAACAGCATTATCTATCAATACTATTTGGGTAAACGAAAGACCTACAAAACATCATCTGTTGCTTATTGGAAAGAAGAAGTCGTCAAGACCAAAAAGAAAGATTACCGTAGGCTAAGTATCGCATTATCTCATGGAAAGACCATTCATCTTAGTAACCAAGAGAATGAAAACTACGATAAGGTGATAGGGTATCTAACTAAAAAGGTGAAAGTGAAAGACCCATCAAAATGAAGTTCACCGATCACCCGTATTTGAATCCACTCCCGTACATTAACTACCTTTTCGTGGAGTAGGTACCTGCGGTATAGGTGTATCGTGCGAACCATCTTTACAGCAAAGTGGTAGATTTTCATAAGCCACAGAATCTCTTTCCATCCAATCTGCGTGATACCCTACTTTGGTAATCTGCTGCCTTACCTCATCAGCGCTAGTTTTTTTACCATTGTACTTGACCGTTACCACTTTATTTTCAAGGTCAAGCTCAACAAACTTGATACCTTTTGCGAACGTAAGATCGTATTCGATCGCTTCTTTGCACATCTCGCATACTGCGCTTGTTTTAACCTCTAATGTTTCCTGGGCTTGGACCGCTGAAGTCATACAAACGCCCAAAATTAGTACTAGTAGTATATGTTTCATTTTATGCATTTAGTATTTAAGTCTATATCGCAAGCCAACATAAATTAGTCTGCCGGCTATTGGGCCCCATATATTAGAGGCATCAAAATCAATGTTAAATGGATCTTGCGCAAGCGCAATTGGATCTGGCTGTCTAAAATCCAGTAAATTTTCTCCTCCTACATAAACGCTTCCCCATTTGAAACCACGACTGACTTGTGCATTAATAAGTGAAAAAGCTGGTGAAAAAATATCTGTATCTCTTGAAGCTTGGTGACCAACAATACTTGGTAGCCTTTTCTCTCCGATCCAATTAATCGTAAGATCTGCTTTCCACTTATCGTACTTAGAAGCGTACGAACCATTCAGGAAAAATCGGTTCTGAGCAACGTAAGGCATTCTGACTAATTGATCTACCATCGTTGCTTCCACCTGATAATACTTATACGCACCCTTCAACTCAACAAATTCACTGATCTGCATCCGAGATTCTATCTGAAAGCTGTGTGCAAATGACTGTCCATTTAGATTGGCAATATTGATTTCGTGCCTATTTTGCTCTAAATCGACGATCATCTGATTCGAAAAATTAGTATAGAAGTAATCAGCTAAAATCGTCACCGATTTTTGAGCAATCTGAAACTCTTTCACAACACTGGCTCCATAATTCCACGAAGTTTCTTGTGCTAGCTCTTCATTGATTCTTAGCGCTCTAGACGAAACCAAAAACTGCGTATTTTCAGTGATCGGATTAGGTGTTCGACTCCCTTTCCCAGAGGATAAACGAAGGGTAGCTGTTGGCTGAAACTGATACCTTAGATGAAGTCTTGGTGTATAAACCCAATCAAACAGGTTATGATAATCCAGTCGGTTACCAATTACCATAGACAACTTATCACTGGGAAGGTATGAATACTCAAAGAATGCGCCAGGCACAACCTCTGTCCTAGTTCGAAGGGTAGCATTATACGACTCATCAAAATCATCAAAAAGCATACTTAAGCCTGTTTTGTACTGATGGAAAGAGTTCACAATGATATTTTGATGAATCATATTGACATAACCAGTCACTTCCTGCCCCGTGTACTCTTTTCGTCCAAAAGCTGCTTCTATATCCTGGTAAGAGAGGGAATAGATAAAACCCCATCCCTTGTAAGGGGTGAGAGGAAATAGTATCCCCGTCTTACCAAAAACCTCCAATCTAGTCGTTTGATTATTGAAGCCATATAAGGCAGAAGTACTTGCATCGTCACCGAAGTCAAAGCCCAACTGTCCTCCGATTTTTTCATCCCGCATCAGCTGGATTCCGACCTGAGAGGACACTCGCTTAGATGAATATTTATATCGATTGATTACGTTGATCTGCTTACCTTTTGGTACATCCATAAATTGATCCTTATTGCGATCTACTTCGTTTTGCAGTGTACTAACATGCGTTAGTAGCACAGATGACCAGCGATCACTCAGTTTGAAACTTTGGTTGTAATTGAGCTCTGCTCGACCGAAACTGTTGAGATACGTATTGAGATACACTTTCTCGTTAATAAGCGGCTTTTTGAATTCCAGATTGATTTGACCAACCATCGACTCATAGCCATTAACAACGGAACCTGCCCCTTTTCCAACATCGATCGACTGAATCCATGTACCTGGCACATAGCCAAGTCCGTACCTACCTGATAGTCCTCTGACCAAAGGAATATTCTCACGGTTGATTTGCACATATCTTCCATCAAGCCCCAGCATCTGGATCATTTTTGCTCCACTTACAGCATCCGTAAATGACACATCCACAGAGGCATTTGTCTCAAAGCTTTCTGAAAGATTACAGCACGCTGCCTTTAGCAATTCAGACTCCAGTAGCACTTCCGACATTCGAGGTTCCAGGTTTTCGATCATGGTGCTTTTCGACCGAATGATCACTTCGCTCATTTCAGAAGAAGTAGGTTGAAGGGTGATTTCAATCTCCCTTTTCCCATAAACTGTAACCGTGTCACTGAAATATCCTACAAAACTCACCACGAGCAAATCAGCAGACTTCACAGCTAAAGCAAAACTACCGTTTGCATCTGCAATGGTACCTGTGGAGGTACCTTCGATCTGAATGCTAGCCCCTATAAGGGCATTCCCATCGTCGTCAAGCACTTTCCCCTTGATTAACTCTTGACCATATAGATCAAAACTTAAAATCAGTATCGTAATAAAAATTGTGAGGTATTTAGTTTGCATTATGTTGATTTGATGTCATAGGTAATCGATCACATGATTGCTATCGCCATCGCCGATCATACAGATATGACTAAATCAAATAACAAATACCTGAAGCCTAGATCGATCACCTACGCTCGGTATAGGAGGATTGTATTCTGGATAATTTGAAGGTTGGTAGTACTCCAAAGAAGAAAGGAACCTAAAAGGAACTACGGCAGAAAACAAGATTACATCTTGTGTCTTTGTCTGATTAAGCTTTATCAGTTCACCTATTTCAAGGCTTATGTACTGGTTATCGCAACATTCAGGAGCCTCAAAGGCCATCCCATCATGATCATCAGATGACTCACCCATCTCCATCTCACAATCGAGGTGCTGGTGCCCAAGCATCAATTCAGCATCCACCACACGACCCATACAAAAATGCGCGCCGTAACTGAAGCCCACACTATTTAATAATAGAAGTAGGGAAAATGATATGGAAAGTGACTTTTTCAACTGCATAAATATACGAAAGGAGAGTGATAATGTTTAGCTATAATCACGCTGGAGGTCTATGGCTGCCTT
This sequence comes from Cyclobacteriaceae bacterium, assembly GCA_047627515.1. Taxonomy (GTDB): domain Bacteria; phylum Bacteroidota; class Bacteroidia; order Cytophagales; family Cyclobacteriaceae; genus JAYPLE01. The sequence continues at coordinate 96,103 of JBLHTU010000001.1, forward strand.
TCCAAATTACACTTTCTTCTGTGCCTAGTAAGCGGTACTTGTCCTACATAGCAATTACCAAAGCTCTTCACACTGTTGTACTAGCCCGAAATCTCCGCCTCTAATTCCTCTAAAGTCTTACCTTTTGTTTCTGGCATCATGAAATGAACGTAGAGTAATTGCAAAACCATAAAACTGCCGAAGAATACAAATACCACCCAAGACTCAAACGCACCTAGTAATACTGAACCAAAGAGGGTGATCAACGCAGCAAAGACCCAATGCGTCCCGCTACCCCATGCTTGGCCATACGCTCGGACTTTATTAGGGAAGATCTCCGAAATAAATATCCAGATCACCGCGCCCTGCCCTATCGCATGCGCTGCGATAAACATCAATATGAAGACAAGTTTAAATCCAGCTGAAGCTTCCACATAGAAACCATAGGCTACCATAAATAAGCTAATTATATAGCCCACTGAGCCAATGTACATAAGATTTTTTCTTCCAGACCGATCAATCAGGGCCATACCGGCCAACGTAAACAACAGGTTAACGATACCGATGGCAATAGAACTGAATAGTGAATCTGATGAACCAAAACCAGCTTTGATCAAAATCTCTGGTGCGTAGTACAGAATAAAATTGATACCTGAAAGCTGATTAAAAAAGGCTATCAAAAAGGCCAACGTAAGAGATCTGTTGTACTTGCCAGAAAAGAGGTTTGCTTTCTCTTTGAAGTGCTTTTGCTGGTCCTCTTTGATCGACAAAAGCATTTCATCAGCCTCTTCTTGCGTATTGGTCAAGGAAGCGAGCACCTCAGCTGCTGCATTCGCATCTCCCTTGTGATTAATTAGCCAACGTGGACTCTTAGGGATTCTCAATACCCATAATGTGTAAATAATAGCTGGTGCCGCCTCGATGCCTAGCATTAGTCGCCAATCATTGATACCACCAACGCCTTCTAATAGGTAGTTTGAAATAAAGGCAATCAAAATACCGAATACAATATTGAATTGATAGAGGATACCCAGCCTCCCTCTATTACCTGGAGAAGAGATTTCGGAAATGTATGTAGGTGCGGCAATAGATGAAATACCAACGCCCAGTCCACCTAAAAATCGAAAAACAGAAAACGAGTACGGATCAGGGGCAAATGCCGACCCCAATGCTGAGACGAAATATAGTACCCCTATCCAAAACAGCGTTGTAGTGCGGCCCCACTTGTCTGTGGGGTAACCTGCCACCAAAGCACCAACGACCGTTCCCCAAAGGGCCATTGACATGATAAAAGTACCATGAAACCAGTCAGATGTTTGCCACAACTCACGTATTGGCAGGTTGGCACCTGAAATAACCACCGTATCGAAGCCAAACAAAAATCCAGCAAGCGAGGCGACTACAGAAGCAGTAAGAAGCTTTCTATTCATGGTATAAAATTGAAAATATAAAGTGCCGACTATCAAATGATACCGTCTTAAGCCAACAAACATGACTCAGCAACAGATGATTCAAGATACTATGCGTTCCTCGATTTCCGCCGTAGTTTGGCTTTAAAATCTGACCGAGCAGATTAGTTTCATGCAAGATTTTCTGACTATTGGTCTCAGATAATATCAAGCAGTTGCTCTCTAGAATTAGCGAAATCAAATAGCCAAATTCAATAATGGAATTTAGTAGTGAACTAGTTTAACCTTTATTAAAAGGACATTTTGCTTTGTACAGTTGCACATTAGACTTAGTACTCAGTTCGTATTTTGAAGCAGCAGTGACGGCGAGTACTTCGCCTCTTTTGAGCGTCACTACTTCGTCTTGTGCAATAGCAGTTACTTCACCAGATAGCACAAGCATGATCTCAAATGTACTTGCAGTCATATGATACTTGCTATCTGATCGCAGGTCGATTTTACTCAATTCAAAATCAGGAGCTGGACTCTTATAAATACGTTCAATCCCATTTTGCTGCAGCTCACCAGTAAGAATTGCTGGTATGGTCTCAGCAAAATTCACATGCTTTAGTAACTCTGGCACATCTACATGCTTAGGCGTCAAACCTCCTCTAAGCACATTATCAGAATTAGCCATCAACTCCATGTTCTGACCCTCCAAGTATGCATGTGGCAAACCCGCACCCTGAAAAATAGCCTCACCAGCTTTCGCTTTCACGATGTTAAAAAAGTAAACCGAATAAATGCCCTTATCTAAGTCCCCCGATTGACAAAAAGTCAAATATGCTTTTGCTGCCCAGTAGTCTGGATGTGATTTATCTAAAAGCCCAGCCTTGTATCGTGGCAGTACCCGATCAATCAATGGTTTCAGCGTTAGGTTAGTTTCGTGCACATCCTCCTCCATCACCAACTGATATAAACCACGATATCCTTCGGCCTCAAGAACAGGCAATAAATGCCTAAGCTCTCTGGTATTACTGAGTGTAGCCTTCAGTGCAACTAGTGTCTTGAAGCCATGTAGCAACCAAAAATCCCCCAACGCAACCATTAATTCTGGTTTATGATTATCGTCTTTATAGTTTCTGTTTTTAGCTGTCAGTGGGACACCTAATTCATCCTCTTGCTTAAAACCTTTTTCGGCCTCAAACTTTGATGGATGTACCTGAATGGACAACATGTCAGATACGTCTAGCACTTTCAATAAGAAAGGCAACCTACCAAAATGATCGGCGACTAAGGATCCCAACATTTCAGTTGGATTTGCTGTAATCAATTCATTTAGTCTCTTTCCATTATCTGTCACCACAGATGGTGCCTTATCATGCGCACCCATCCAGTATTCAGCATATGGGTCTCCTGTTGGAGTCTGGCCCAAAAGTTTTGGAATAAAGGAAGTACCACCCCATGCATAATCTTGCACAACGCCTACAATTTTGAATAAACTCATTGGTATGATCTAGCTAAAGCTTTTCTAAGCTGAAAATTAATGTAAATCTCTTCTCGATGTCCGTCTTTTAGATTTATTGACCGAATTTCACGATCTAATGCTGTTTGATAGAATTACTACCATTATCGAAAGAGGTATCATTTGCTTCGATCGAAAAGAGAATTGTATTTACCGAAGAGATGTGGTCCAGCTAAATGAATTTGAAGCATAACAAATTAGTTAATTCGGCGTATTTTCAGCTTTCCTTAATCCCCTAAAGATTCCATGAGCATCTTCAATATTATCACCATACTGATTATCCTTTCTGCAGGTTTTGCATTTATCAATACAAAATTCCTCAAACTCCCTTTTACGATAGGCTTGATGATTATTGCGATTGTATTTACAGTTTGCATCACCATTCTGGGTACTTTCAACAGCTATATATTAGACGAAGCTACACAACTGATCCAATCGGTAGATTTTGAAACAGCGCTTCTCGATGTGATGCTCAGCTTTCTTCTTTTTGCTGGCGCTCTGCACACAAAATTAGACGCACTCAAAAGACAGAAAGGGCCCATTGCCTTATTTGCAACCATTGGCGTTGTACTGTCAACTTTTCTAATCGGTACGATGATGTATTATCTCTTCATCGTATTCAACTATCCAATCGATTACATCTACTGTATACTTTTTGGAGCCTTAATCTCCCCTACTGATCCTATTGCAGTGCTAGGAATTTTGAAAGATGCTAATGCTCCCAAAAAGCTAGAGACTAAAATTGTGGGTGAGTCTCTATTTAATGATGGTGTAGGTGTGGTCGTTTTTATTGTGATATTCAAAATCGCTCAGCAAGGCATGGACTCGATGAGCTTTACCGATGTCGGCCTACTATTTTTAGAGGAAGTTGCCGGAGGAATTATACTGGGATTATTATCAGGGTGGATTGCTTTTCAGTTGATGAAAGCCATTGATAATTACGAAACTGAAGTTATTATTACCTTAGCATTGGTCATGGGTATCTCAGCTTTGGCACATTACTTTCATGTATCTGGACCTCTAGCAGTAGTTGTCGCAGGGATTTTTCTTGGAAATAAAGCCCCAAAAATCGCATGGTCTGAAAACACGCACAACTATGTTGATAAATTTTGGGAGTTGATTGATGTGCTTCTCAATGCCGTGCTATTTGTATTGATCGGGCTTGAATTATTAGTCATTTCGATGAATGGCGAATACCTCCTTTTTGGCTTGATTGCCATCCCATTGGCCCTTTTAGCCAGATTCATTGCACTTTCAGGCCCAGTTGCCCTTTTTGAAAAAAAGCTAGACTTCATTCCCAAAACAAATCTTATCATGACTTGGGGAGGTATCAGAGGAGGTATTTCCATTGCACTAGCCTTATCCCTTGAACCTCAGATGGAGCGTGAGCTATTCCTGACCGTCACCTACGTAATCGTCGTATTCTCTATCATTGTCCAAGGATTAACCATTGGACCTTTGGTGAAAAAAGTATTGAAGGACTCGGAGTCTGAGTAAGTGATTTGCCTTTTGAAGCACCAACAAACCACCTACTTAATTGATAGTCAACAACCTACCTATTTATCAATCTCCCTAGGGGAGTAATCTCACGCCCGAAACAATATTTAGACGCAATGAATCCAAGGACTGATCAAATCGCTGTAAGTACTCCTTTTCCATTGTTGCAATGAATTGAGTCACGTCATCTTGGTGGACGATGTTTATCGTACACCCGCCGAAGCCTCCTCCCATCATCCGCGCACCTAGCACACAATCCATCTGATTGGCCTGATCCGCTAAAAAGTCAATTTCATCGCAAGTAATTTCATACTGGTAGCGCATACCCTTTTGGCCTAATTGTAATAATCGACCTGCGGCAATTAGATCTTTGTTATCCAAAGCCTTTCCAAATTCAATGACCCGCTCATTTTCCTCAATGACATACAAGCATCTTCTGTAAATCTCCTCTGAAACTTCTCCCTCAATTTCAGCGAGCATATTTATTGTTACATCACGCAGTGCTTTGACATGTCCGTGCCGTTTCTTCACAGCTTCCATTCCCTTTTCGCACTGTTCTCTACGGGTATTGTAAGCGGAGTCAGCCAAGCTATGATGAACGTTTGAGTTAAGAAGTATCAGTAGATATTCGCCTAGTTCGAGTGGCTTGCTTACATGTGTTAGATGCCTACAATCCAGCAAGAGTGCTTGGTTTATCTCTCCAAACAGGCTGCTATACTGGTCCATGATACCACACTTGACACCTACATAGTTGTGTTCGGCACGTTGTCCAATCTTAGCAAGCGTCAATCTGGAGTAACCCAGCTCAAAAAGACTATTAATACCAAACGACACAGCATTTTCAAGCGAAGCCGAAGAAGAAAGGCCAGCACCCCTTGGAATATCTCCAGAAAAAACCATATTCATCTGATCGATTTTGGCTCCGTCTTTCTTTAGCTCCTCTATTACACCTATCACATAATTCTTCCAGCTGGACTCTTCTAGTGGTTTCAGTAAGCGGATATCAAATCGAAATTCTTCGTCGAAATCAACTGAATATATGGTACTATACTCTTGGGTGGAACTACCAAGCACTGCGTAAATACCCATGGCAATAGCAGCAGGCAATACATATCCATCATTGTAATCTGTGTGCTCTCCGATCAAATTGATTCGACCGGGAGAAAAAAGTGTGAGCTCATGCGCTGTATCGAAAGTCCTCAAATACAAAACTCGCAGCTTATTGACTAGCGTATCATTATTCAATTTCTTGAGATTTATATCCGTATTACTATTTACATTTTGTTTATTATCAATCTACCAATATGGATTCGTTCTTCCTCGCGCTGACGGATCATTACTTCAACCTTTTCATTTCACAAAAACTTAGAATGTCTAGCTTCTATTATGGGTGAAATAATTGCATGTTAAACCTCAAAATCCAAACTATTATATCCGAACAACTCTTCTTCTGCAGTAACCCAGATAAAACCATACCTGTCTCAGGTAATATCGCAGATCTTATTTTTGAAGAGCCCATGCTTTTCCCTCAATAAATCACTAACAACACATAATCAGTCCTCAAGCATCACTCAACACCCTTTACACACCTAAACCCCGTGTGGTTGAATCCAGAATCTTTGCTAGAACTCATTCGTCTGCTCACTCGATAGCCACTGCAATAACTATCATTGCATAGGTAGGACCCTCCTCTCATTACATGTTTTTCTGTATAAGGATCTATAGGGTCTGCATAGGAATGGTCATTGATGGGGTCTTTTCCCGCATTCTGACGGTATGCCTGATAATCATATCTATCCTGACACCATTCCCAGACATTACCTGCCATATCGTATAAACCATACCCATTTGCCTCAAAGGACTGGACAGGAGCTGTGCTTGTAAAACCATCCAATGCATAATTCTGATAAGGAAAAACCCCTTGCCAGAAATTTGCTTTATCCGTAGCCATCTCTACTGACGAGTTGCCCCAGGGATACTTCACATCTTCAAGACCGCCCATTGCTGCCCATTCCCATTCTGCTTCCGTCGGCAACCTTTTTTCTGCCCAATAAGCGTAAGCCTGAGCATCCTCCCATGCCACATGAACCACTGGGTGATTCATTCTGTCTATGACTGATGAACCAGGACCCTCTGGATGCCTCCAATCAGCACCTATTGTCCATCGCCACCAACTATTGTAATCATTCAAATCAACAGGACCGTTCGTTTGATGGAATACAAGAGACCCTGCTTTCAGAACAGAATCTGCAGGGCGCTCTGTCCCTGCTGGCAATTGCAACTTCATCTCTTGCCAATCAATGTCACGCTCTGCAACGGTGATATAACCTGTAGCTAGTACAAAGGCCAAAAATTGCCTATTACTCACTTCTTGGACATCCATATAAAAAGCTGAAACCTCCACATTTCGTCTAGGATATTCATCTCTAGCGGCTTGTTCGGACTTACCACCCATCTCAAAAGTGCCTGATGGAATGAGTACCATTCCTGTAGGTAGTACCTCCTCTTTGTCACTTTTGCTATTACAGGCATAAAGACCAGAAATAAAAAAGAGATAGCAACAATATTTGATCATAAACCAATCGGCCTAGTAAGGAGGACAGAAAGATCTCAAAAGAAGATCCTAAGCAACAAGTAAACCTCCTAAGAACAATTTAAGAAGGCTAAGTTGGGCCGTAAAGCCAATACAGCTTGTGTATTAAACTCTTCACGGTTATAAAAGCAGCTTCATCTCAGGTATATCACCTTCAATAATTAACCTACCTGCTGTAGCTTGTTTGATCTCTTCTACAGAGACGCCTGGCGCTCGCTCGATCAATTTAAATCCTTCTTCCGTTATATCTAGCACGGCTAGATTGGTGACTACCTTCTTTACACACTTAACGCCCGTCAGTGGTAAGCTGCACTCGGGCAAGAGCTTAGACTCTCCTGCTTTATTGGTATGCATCATTGCTACAATGATATTTTCTGCAGAAGCGACCAAATCCATAGCTCCCCCCATTCCTTTCACCATTTTCCCCGGTATCTTCCAGTTAGCAATATCACCGCTATCAGAAACTTCCATGGCTCCCAGCACAGTCAATTGAACATGCTGACCTCTAATCATAGCAAACGATGTGGCTGAATCGAAGATAGAAGCCCCTTTTCGTAGTGTGACTGTTTGTTTACCCGCGTTAATCATGTCTGCATCTTCCTCTCCGTCAAAAGGAAATACGCCCATGCCAAGTATGCCATTCTCTGATTGAAACTCAACCTCGATGCCGTCAGGTATATAATTGGCTACTAATGTTGGAATACCTATTCCAAGGTTCACATACCAACCACTTCTTAACTCTTGTGCAATTCTTTGCGCTATTCCGTTCTTATCAAGCATGATCTCTTTGTCTTACAGTTCTTTGTTCGATTCGCTTTTCATATTTTTCACCTTGAAAAATCCTTTGAACGAAGATTCCAGGTGTATGTATAGCATTTGGATCGAGCTCGCCAGGCTGTACCAACTCCTCCACCTCAGCGATCGTAATTCTACCTGCCATTGCCATCACTGGATTGAAATTTCGGGCTGAGCCTTTGTATATCAAATTACCTTCAGTATCCCCTTTCCAAGCCTTGACAATCGCAAAATCTGCCGTCAGCGCTGACTCCAGTATGTGCGGCTTGCCGTCAAATATTCTGACTTCCTTGCCTTCACCCACCTCAGTTCCATAACCAGCCGGAGTAAAGAACGCCGGTATCCCTGCACCACCCGCGCGACATCTCTCTGCCAATGAGCCCTGAGGAATCAAATCCACTTCGAGCTCTCCACTCAGCATCTGTCTTTCAAACTCTGCATTCTCACCGACATAGGATGAAATCATTTTTTTGATTTGCTTTTTTTGAAGTAATAATCCAAGTCCAAAATCATCCACACCTGCATTATTCGATATACAAGTAAGTCCTTTGACGCCCATATCAACAAGCGCTGAAATACAGTTTTCTGGAATACCACATAGACCAAAACCACCCAGCATAAGCGTCATATCATCGGAAATACCGTAGATCGCCTCCTGTGCATTTGCTACTTTTTTATTCATTTATATCGTTACTTAAAAGGTCATCAACTTAAATAGGCTGTGGTATCAATTGTTGGTATCAAGCAAAACGATTGCACCAAATCCACTGAGGATCAAGCTAAAGATTTTTTGCACAACCCCCAAAATAGCAATCAAAAGCATACTTCTAGCAGACCGCATCGATTGACATACTTGTACGCTCAGACGCACATAAAAGTACGAGAAAATTACCTGTAATTACGCTTCCAAAAAACCTGTATCTACGAAAAATACCTATTTACCTTAATCGCCTTTTCACTCAAGTATACTTGCTGCTATCGTTCGAAATTAGTGGTGTAATTAAACATGCAGAATTGACTTCAATCACGCTAAAAACACACTACTATGAAAGCCTTAATCTTAACAATTGCTGATCTCGTTCTCTTCTCTAGTTGTAAGGAATTAGCTATTTATGAAAGTTACATGATAGAAGAAGGTGCTTCTCTCGCTTCATCTAAGTTAGAATGGATCGATGAAAATGAGCTATCATTCGATGCCATTTTTGATTCAACCGCTATCGTACAATCGGAAGGACATAATCCGCAAATAAAATTGAATAAGTTGCTCGGCGTTGTTGATTTTGATGCTCACCCATCTATCAATAGTGCTAGTTTTGAATGGCAGTGGAATAGTGATCATTTAGACATATATGCCTTTAACTACTCTGAGGGAGAACAATTCGCCGAAATGATTGGTACTGCACAAATGGATGAAAGTAATCATTATCAAATTACACTGACAGCAGAGAGCTGTATTTTCACCTTTAAGAATAATAAAATCTTCTTACTGAGAAACAAAGATGTATGAGGCTCTCACTACGTCCTATACCTTGAATACGACGATATGCATAGTACATCTGCTCCTCTCAGATGACAAAAAATAGGTGGCCTACATCTTAGTACATAAATGAGACTTCTAAATTAAAACACCACAATAGAAAAGAACTGAGACTTCATTCAGTAAAAAAAGAACTCCTTCAGATGTACGAAATGGGTTCTTTTTTACTAGCTATTTTCTAGCTGCTAAGCCAGAGCATTGCTTCAATAACTACTAAATATTATAGCCACATCTAATATTTTAAGGTCTGCATGGCACGAGCTTTAATTTCGATCTCCGCTTCATTTTCTCCAATGTAGAGCGAGTAAACGATCGGCTTATCTGTAGAGTTCATCACTACGGTTACTAAAGTAGCATCAAGGTTTATAAATGAAGTGCTCAACAGATCTGTATGACTGGTAGTCGTACTTACACGTTTGGCTCCCACTTCTATGAATTTTGAGAAGTGACCTATGTAATAATATGACGGTGTGTAGATCAGCTCATCGGTGCTTAGATCTGCATGTATCGGGGCAAAACAAAAATTCCCAACATGATTAGGACCACCGCGCTCATCTAATAAGATATTCCAGTCTGTCCATCCTACGGTTCCATTGTTAAAGTCGTTGATCATTGATCTTCCATACCGTTCGGCATTTGGCCAAAATTGATATTTCGCAGCATCAAAACTTTCATTGCAACCCTCTGTAAATAGCAAATTCATATCAGGAAACGACTGACTAATATTGGTTAGGTTCTCAAACTTTGGATCACCTCCTGCCCATGTCTCATACCAATGAAATCCAATCCCCCAAGCATACTTAGCCGCCTCAGGGTCTTCAAAAATCACATTGGCCCTGTCACTGATAAGATCTCTGTTATGATCCCAGACAACTATTTTCTTATCGCCATATCCTGCTTGCTCCATCACAGGTCCCAAGTGATTTTTCAGGAAATCTCTTTCTTCTTCCGCAGTATAGATGCAAGATTCCCAACGCTGTACAGCCATCGGTTCGTTCTGAATCGTAACACCCCAAATCGGGAGACCTTCAGATTCATACGCCGCAATAAACTTGGTGAAGTAAGTAGCCCAGGTACCAAAAAACTCAGGTAGCAATTTTCCACCTTGCAACATATTGTTATTTGATTTCATGAAAGCCGGAGGACTCCACGGACTTGCATAGAGCAGAAGATCTTTTCCAGCTGTTTGATTCGCTGCTTTGATCATTGGAATTCGATAATCAAGGTCATGCGCAATGGAAAAAGTACTTAAAGCAGTGTCACCCTCTTCTATATACGTGTAGGGCCCCGGACCAAAGTCTGCGCTATGTATCGTTGTTCTTATCAGACTGTAATTAATACCTTCTTCAGAATAGTATGCATTGAGCAACTCATTCTGTTTGTCTTCTGAGAGTTTAGCAAACACTTCTGCAGAAGCATCTGTGATGGCTCCGCCTATCCCGATCATTGTCTGAAACGTTTTATTAGGATTAACAAATATCGACTTTTGGTATTCCAGCGCTTGAGTTCTTTTTTCAAAAACTGGCAGATCCAGTTTTTGAAATTTTTGGTCTTCATCCATAGCAGTTTCATAAAGGGCTACCTGACCACCTAATGTGTGCTTTGGTGCAAGCTCAATTTGCTGCTTAGGACTCTCCATTTGATTCTCACTGCAACCGACCAACAAGAGAAAGCTGAGGGAAACCGTAATAAATATCTTCATAATTCGATTGGTTCTGTATGTCTTAAATTTACAATGAAAATCTTAATCAGTTTTGAATAAGCAACCGCTGCGAAAATATTTCTCCAGATTGGAGATTACGTAGTCTTAAGAGATAATCGCCCAAAGAGCGTTTTCCTAAGTGTATTATGCCCTCTTTTGAAATCCCTCCTGATAAAACTTTAGACCCTTGCTGACTGAATAAATCAAACTCTTGAAAATCATCACCTGTATAGTTTACTAGTCTAGCTGTTGGATTTGGGTAAACAATAACCTGTAGATTATCGATCCGCGGAGTACTTAGAAGATTGGCAGAAATATTGATCCAATTTAGATTGAATCCAGATGCTAGCACTTTTAATCAAAGGGTGAAAATGCCCGCAGGAATAGTCACCTTTCCAGATACAGTCTGCCAGGTTTGCCAGCCACCTGTGACTGGAGTTGAAACCAAGGCGAGCTCAGTTTCTTTGTGATTGTCATCCACTGTGTATATTCCTATGCGTCCAGATTGATCTTGACCAGCTACTCTTAGACTCATCTCAAAATCACCTGCTGTCAGTACAAATACTCTATAATCGGCGTAATCTGCAATATCGGTAAAGCCCAAATTTAACCCGCCGAAGTCAGTCGATTCTTCCAGGCCCATTCCCTCTTGAAAATCATAGTTTTCAGCTTGGATAATAGCTGGAAGAAGTGCTCTGGAACTAAGATTATTTACTATTTCCAACGCAGAGAATACCTCTAAAGCCTTCCTGTCAGAGGAACAATTTTTAGTGCCTGAGTATCTGACAGACACATCATCTGAATTATGAACTAGTTGGTTTAAGTTAAGCGTTATTGTTCGCTTACTGTCCCCTGTAGGGGATGAACAGATTGAACTTCTAACACTTGACCACTAAAGGCCAATTGAAAGTCACTTCCGATTTTATCTACCGTAGAAGATAAGAATGGAGCATTGAAAACCAGTTTATCGACTTATCATCTTGCCCTATTTCACCTGTTATACTTTGAAAGGCGGACTATCTATTGGCCCAGTTCTAGTGAATTTGATTCTCGCTATGTTAAATGCCCCTCCGTCAAAATGAAGCTGCAATCTATGCTGGCCTTCATCTAACAAGATCACCTCAATTGAACGAGTTTCAAAAGTCTGCCAGTTCTCTGTGCTACTGAATACTTCAGAAGCGGTGATGCTGTCATCATCAATTGAGAGATGAAGCTTGCTGTTAGAAAGTGCTGTAGCAATCCTAAAACTAGCCATGTAAGTACCTGACTTATTAATATCAATGGTATAACCTACCCATTCCCCCTTCTATGAAAATCCAATATTGTATCCATTGCTATTAATGTCCTTGTTATTTTTCTCTACATCTACGCCGTCATTTCGATAGGACCAACATGCGTTCCATGCTTTGATGCTACCGGTAGATAGATTGTAATCGGACACTTGCTGTTTTAAAAATATCTTGGGGTGACTATCTTCGATTTGGAATAAACGAATCGATAGTTCAGCATGATCTCGTGTGAACCGCTTGAAACTTGATTCAAACTTGTAAGGGCATAGTCAAAAGCATAGCCTATTGAAATCGGAGTAGAAACTTGTATGTTGAAGAAGATACTGAGCGCATCGAAAGATCTGTAAGACAAACCAGCCCATACTTTATCGTCCAATATTATCGATGCGTTTAAGTCAATATCCGTTGGTGCTCCTGGCACTGCCTTAAATAAAACACTAGGCATAAATTTCATTAACGGTGTTAATTCAAAAACGTAGCCTGCTGTAGCAAAATAATGTGGCACATCAATCGTAGTTATTTCATCAAAAGTGTTGGTGGAGTATCCTGCACTCCATCTATTCCTAAGTGCTGTAGGGACCGAAACGCCCGCATAAAATCTCTTAGAGTAATAATAGACACCAACACCAAAATTCGGCAATACCCCAGAAGCTGTCGACTGAAGGTTGGGATCTTGAGCGGCTAATTCTCCATAGCTAACCAGTGTATTTCTAATCCCACCCTGTAGTCCCATAGACAGCTTACCATTTAGCACTTCGATATGATAGGCATATGAAAGCACAAATGAATTCTCTCGAGTCACTCCTATTTTATCTATTGAAAAAACAGCTCCAATAGATATATACTTTCCCGGAATGGGAGAATGAATAGAGAAGGTACTAGTTGTTGGCGCCCCATCTATTCCTACCCATTGCGTTCTTGATAATGCAGTTGCACTTATAGACTCATGACTACCTGCGTAAGCAGGATTCAAGGCTAGTCCATTGAACATATATTGTGTAAACATGGCTCTTTGCTGTGAGTAACCACAAAAAGCCATACTTACTAATATTAAAAATATTACAAAATTTCTTTTCATATTTATAAAAACAAAGTACAAGCAAATAAAAACGCTTTGCCTACTTAATTCGATCAATCGCAGGTTTCTGCCGATTAAATTTCTTGTCTTTTATCGATTGACCACTACAAAACCTGACAAAGGTCCTGATCCATCGCCCAAATCAATGAAATAATAATAGGTGCCTGATGGTACTTGATTGTTATTGCCAACCTTGAACCCTGAGTTGATTTCACTCCTCCAAACTTTATCCTGGTTATTGTAGCCTTTGATTTCGAATACTTTATTTCCCCACCTATTGAAAATCTCCACCCTATTATTAGGGTAGTTTTCTATATCCTTAATGAAAAAGAAATCATTGGTACCATCACCATCAGGCGTGTAGCCTTGCCAAGGTGTAACTGCCTTGCATTTATCTGAATCTAGATAGTTTGGCGTGCCATCAGAATCGCAATCGTCATTATCCAAAATGCCATCGCCGTTGGTATCTTCGTCTTCGTCGTTGATACCATCACCATCCGTGTCACATGCATCTACATCCTTGAAATTTGGTGTTTCATCTCCATCACAATCATCATTGTATGGATTACCATCACCATCTGTATCTTCATCGTCATCATTGATGCCATCTCCGTCTGTGTCGCAAGCATCTGAATCTTGGAAGTTAGGCACCCCATCTCCATCACAATCATCATTGTATGGATTACCATCACCATCTGTATCTTCATCGTCATCATTGATGCCATCTCCGTCTGTGTCACAAGCATCAGCGTCTTGATAGTTTGGTATGCCGTCACCATCACAATCGTCATTGCTTAGATCCCCATCTCCGTTGGTGTCTTCGTCTTCGTCGTTGATACCATCATCATCACTATCGCAAGCGTCTGAATCTTGGAAGTTAGGTACCCCATCTTCATCACAATCATCATTAGTAAAATCGCCATCGCCATTCGTGTCTTCATCCTTCGTTGGTATGCCATCACCATCATCGTCGTTATCTAGATAATCTGGCGTTCCGTCACCATCCGTATCATCGTTAGTTGGGTCACCATCGCCGTCCACATCTTCTTCGCTTGTTGGTATACCATCGCCATCATCGTCATCATCCTTGAAATCAGGTATACCATCGCCATCCGTGT
>JBLHTU010000002.1:0-98361 GCA_047627515.1 Cyclobacteriaceae bacterium
GAAGATGGTGGGTATGATGTACTTGGTACTCACAGCACTACTAGCGTTGAACGTCAGTAACACAGTCATTGACAAGTTTGTTTTTCTAAACGAAAGTTTAGTTCGTGCAAATGACGAGAGTAAAGACCGTAACGGTCAGATACTCGAAAGTATTATCAAGACTGTCGATGACACAGGTAAGCGTGAAAACGATCTTAAAGTAGCAGAGGCTGCTAGAGAGTTAAGGGCAGAGACTGAAAGAGTTTTCGCAGAGCTTAATTCTTTGAAAGATTCTATGGTTTCCATCACAGGGGGGTACATCGAGTACGAACCTGAATACCCTGGTGATGCCAAGAATTTGGAGGGAAAGACAGACTATAGCAAGGTTGGGCATTATATGATGCCCGAAGGAGAAGGTGGTGAAGGCAAAGGAGATGAGTTGAAGGGACTTTTAAATGGCTACGCAGAATTTGTTTCGGCTAAGCTTATTTCTTTTGGAGCCGAAGATTCAGATGTTGAGTCTTTCCGCCCTATTGCTGTTGATGCCGAAGAAGATCCAGTATACAGTAAAGATCCAAATCAAGCAGGCAAGAAGTTTGCACAGCTTGCATTTGAAGAGTCTCCAACTCCAGCTTGTTTAGCAACAATGAGTGAATACCAGTCTCGTATGCTTATGTACGAAACGATTGCTCTGGATTTCTTAAGTAAGAAAGTAGGTGCAGGTGACCTTAGTTTTGATAGAATTGAAGCTAAAGTTCTTCCCGAGTCGAAATATGTGGCAGCGGGTACTCCGTTTAAGGGTGAGATGTTCATAGCAGCTTCTGCTTCAGGAATATCTCCTACTATGTACTATAACGACAACGAGATTCCTGTAGATGATGGAATAGGAACTGTTCAGTTTATTGCAAAGGCGACAACCTACGATGAAAATAACCAGTCGAGACAGAGTTTTGCTGCGGCAATTAAGGTTCCCTTGCCAGGTGGTGGAGATACGACGTATACAAATACGATTGAGTATTTCGTAACTAAGCCTGTAATTCAGGTACAATCTGCTTCAGTTAGTGCATTATATCTGGGATGTGGTAATAAGTTAAACATTCTGGTTCCTGCGTTGGGAACTGCTTACAATCCTAGTTACAATGTCAAAGGGGGAGCTGCTATTAAAGGATCTTCTGTAGGTGAAGTGACTATTGTTCCAAATGCTGCGAAAGTAGAAATTGGTATATCTAGTAGTGGAAATTATATTGGTTCCCGTGAGTTCAGCGTTAAGCCTATACCGCAGGTTGAAATTGAGATAGGAACTGATGCAGGTATTGTGGATATAAGTAAGGGTATTCCGGCGAAGAGTCCTCGTTTGTTTTTGAGAGTTAAGCCAGAAGAAGGCTTTGCTGAGTTTTTGCCAGATGATGCCAAATTTATTGTTGCGAATGCAGAGATAAAGTTAGTGAGTGGTGGTTTGGTTAGACAGACAGTCTCTGGCGGTGGGAATGGCATCAATTTAAGTAGAATTGCTTCGTCTGCTAGGAAAGGTGACCAGCTGGCAATTGAAATCAAAAGAGTGCAAAGACAGAACTTTAAAGGACAGGTGGAGGATTTTAACAGATTCCAGAAGTATTACAACATTCCCCTTCAGTAGTCCTTTTAAAAATTAGGTTATGAAAAAAATTGTATTAGTAATGTTGGTGGTGCTTTTTGCGTCGACTGCGTATAGTCAGGAGCAAGAACTGGTGCCACTAGTGAAACCGGAAGTATATGATTCTTACATCATGTTCAAAAAAACGGTGAATAGGAGAATGGATCTTCAGGAGAAGCAAAATCGTCCGTTCTTTTCATTGAATGGAGAGATACCGACTTTGATACTACAGGCAGTAGAAGCAGGTCTTTTGGTCCCGTACAGGTCTGATAGTTGTAATGTGGTAATGTCTGATGAAGAGTTCCAGGGTAACGTTACTTACGAGACTGAAGGCGGTGGCGGTGGTTTCGGTGGTGGTGGTTTTGGTGGTGGTGGTGGCTTCGGCGGCGGATTTGGCGGTGAAGCGGAGTCTCAGGAAGCTGACGCTAGTAGCGCCTTGTCTATACCACCAACCACATTTAGCGTACTCTATTTGAAGGAAGATGTTATTTTTGATCGAAACAGATCAAGAATGTACAATTACATACGATCTATTGGTCTGTATATGCCTTCATCAGCTAACAGTACATACAACCCCCAAGGTATAGAAGAGCCAGTTGCTTTTTTCAGATACCAAGATTTGATGGATCTGTTCAGGGGGCCGTATGTAAAGAGAGCTATTTGGTATAATAACCAGAATATGGCCGCACATGTTAATTTCGCTGATGCCTTTGAATTGAGATTGTTTAGAGCCCAGATTGTTAAAATATCCAACGCTGAGGATAGAGATATTAGACAGCAGTTTTCTGCTAGGATTGCTGAGAATCCTTTGAATGCAATGATTATTCAGCAGCAGTACGAATATGACTTGATGGAATACGAGAGTGAAATGTGGGAATACTAATTCTCACTTAAGAATAGCTATTAAATAGGGACTTTAGTCCCTATTTTTTTTGTTAAAATGGCTATGTACTATTTCCGCCTTTGCTAGGCCAATGATCGCGGTAATGGCTGTTATGTTTGCCTTCTTTATGTTCGATACTGATCCGAATTCTGTTAGTAGTCTTGTTCGAAGTTTCATTCCAATACCTGGTATTTCATCAAGCGCCGAGACATTAGCTGATTTGCTCCTAAGGTTTCTATGAAAGGTAATAGCAAACCTGTGTGCCTCATCACGAAGTTGCTGTATCAGTTTTAGCGATTCTGATTTTTTACTGATGAACAAAGGAAGAGTATCACCAGGGAAATAGAGTTCCTCAAGTCTTTTTGCTATACCAATGATCGGTATCCGGCCATAGATAGAGAGTTCCTTCAAAGAGTCAACTGCAGCGCTTAGCTGACCTTTGCCGCCATCAATGACTATGAGGTCAGGCAATGGCTGATCTTCTCGTAGAAGTCTACTGTATCGTCTAAAGACGATTTCTCTCATAGAACCGAAATCGTCGGGGCCCTCAACGGTCTTTATTTTGAATTTTCGATAGTCTTTCTTGGCAGGTTTGCCATTTCTGAAACAAACCATAGAGGCCACAGGGTTTGTCCCTTGAATATTGGAATTATCAAAACACTCAATATGTACTGGGAGACTCTTTAGCTTTAGGTCTGATTGTAAGGTGGATAGTATCCGATCTGGCTTTTCACTAGCAAGACGCTTCTTTTCCTCAACTTCTCGTTTGAAGTACTGGGCGTTTTTATAGGATAGGTCCACTAGCTTCCTTTTGTCACCAATTTGCGGTGCTATAAGCTCATATGCTGATACCTCGCCTGTAAGTACATTAGTTAACAGGTTGCTTGCTGAACTGCGAAACTTGGTTTGCATTGACGGGATCACATACTCAAATATTTCTTCGATGCTTTCTTCGAGTTTGGTACGTACTTCGAATGTGTCTGAAACTTTTATAGTACCCTGCTCTATTTTCATGTAGTTTATGTAACTAAATGAAGTCTCGTAAATAATCGTGATCACATCCGTGTTGGTGATCGAGGGGTTTACGATAGTTGATTTGGTTTGAAAACGCTCTAAGGTCTCTAGTTTATCCTTATAGACTTGAGCTGATTCGAAATTCAATGCTGCTGCTGCTGCAGACATCTGATCTTTGTATTCATTTTTTATTTTACTTATGTTTCCTTTAATGATTTGCCGTGCAAGTTCAATGTCCGATAGATAGTTCTCTTCGGTCTGTAGTCCTTCGCAGGGCCCTTTGCAGTTGCCTATGTGGTATTCGAGGCAGACCTTGAATTTGCTTTTTGTAATGTTGTTCTCTGTGAGGTTTAGATTGCAAGTACGTACTTTATATAGCTTTCTCAGTAGGTCAAGAACATTGTTCATCGCCTTGACTGAAGTATAGGGGCCAAAGTATTCTCCGTGTTCTGGTATTATTCTTCTAGTGGAATATATTTTTGGGAATCGTTCATTAGTGATCAGGATGCTGGGGAAAGTCTTGTCATCTTTCAGTAGTATGTTGTACTTGGGTTGGTTCTCTTTGATCAGACCATTCTCAAGAAGGAGTGCATCGAACTCCGAGTTCACTATTGTGACTTCGATAAAATTTATTTCTTTGACAAGTCGCTCTGTTTTACGGTTATGCTGATTGGTATTTGTAAAATATGAAGAAACTCGCTTTTTAAGATTCTTTGCCTTACCTACATAGATGATATCACCGGTATTATTAAAGTATTTGTAGACGCCAGGTTGTTCTGGTACTGACAGATAGTCTTTAGTATCGTAACGGTAAAACTGCATGCTTTTTAAAAGATGTCATCTTCGCTTACTGTGTCGTAGTAGACTGTGTCACTGGAAGCTTCATTATTGTAAACGCTGCAGTCTATTTCGACTGATAAAGGGTTGACCGGGCGGTCAAATTTTCCTTTTTCATAGGGGAGTGTAGGATCTTTGTATACATCTAACATGAAGTTTTCAAAGATGGGCATGGCGGTTCTTGCACCTTGTCCTAGCACCCATGATTTGAAACGAATTGCTCTATTATCTCCGCCAACCCATGTACCTGTGACTAAGTCTTTCGTTACACCCATAAACCAACCGTCAGAAGCATTCTGGGTAGTACCAGTCTTGCCTCCTATTTCGTTGTCTACCTTTAACTCATAGTCTAAACCTACCGCTGTACCACCGACCTCCTCTGTCGTTCCTTTCAACATGTGAAGCATGATATAGGCTGTTTCCTCATTTAGAGCTTCTTTGGTTTCAGGTATAAACTCTTGAATAATATTCCCGTTCTCATCCTCGATCCTGGAAATGAAAAATGGCTTGGTGTACACTCCTTTGTTAACAAAAGTGCTGTACGCTCCCACTAGCTCGTAGATAGAAACATCCCCACCGGCACCTAATGATAGAGACGGTACCGCTGCCAAAGGACTTACAATGCCGAGACGGCGTGCATACTCTACAACTGTGTAAGGAGTAATCTCTTTCATGACAAATGCGGTGATACTATTGACCGACCGAGCCATTGCCTGTCTTAATGTCATTACTTCACCTGTATATTTTCCGTTTGCATTATTAGGTGTCCAGACTGGGGGATCCTGACCGGGGAATGGGAAAGTAACAGGTGCATCGACTGCCGTTTGACAAGGGGAATATCCATTGTCTATAGCGGCCGTATACACAATGGGCTTGAATGTTGAGCCGGGCTGTCTTCTTCCTTGATAAACATGGTCATATTTAAAGTATTTGTGGTTTATTCCACCGACCCAAGCCTTAATATGCCCTGTCTTCGGTTCCATCGCCATCATTCCAGCTTGCAAGAAACTTTTATAATACTCTAGAGAATCTATTGAACTCATTACGGTATCTATGTCCCCTTGCCAGCTGAAGACGGTCATAGGCTTGCGTATATTTAGGAAATAGTCAACGGAATCTGAATCTTCACCAAATCGCTTTACTAAGCTTCTATAGTACGGGACTCTTCTCGTCTCATTTTTAATGAAGTCTTCAATTACTTTACCGTCTTCATTGATCCAAGGTTTATCACCTAGCAAGTGATCATTGAAAATTTGTTGCAGCGTATCCATATGCTTTTTCATGGCATTTTCTGCGTATATCTGCATGCGGCTGTCAATGGTAGTGTAGATCTTGAGTCCATCTTCGTACAGATCATATCCGTTATCTTTTGTCCACTTCAAAAGATAGTTGCGAACTACCGTTCTAAAGTAAGTAGCTATTCCTTCGTTCTGATTATCTACTCGGTAACTAAGGCCGAGTGGCTGCGTTTTTAAAGAGTCGAAAAGTGCCCGGTCGATGATCCCGTATTTATGCACATTGTACAGTACTTCCGTCCGTTTAGCAAGTGCATTATCCGGGTTAAGTATGGGGCTATACCTAGTGGGAGCATTGATAGCTCCAACAAGTATTGCGCTCTCATTGTAATTGAGTTGAGAAGGGAGTTTATTGAAAAAAGTTTTTGCTGCCACTTTGATGCCAAATGACAGGGAACCAAACTCGACTGTGTTGAGGTACATAGCTAAAACCTCCTCCTTAGTGTATGACTTTTCCAGTTGCACAGCTATGATCCACTCCTTGATTTTAGTGATGATTGGGCCTAATCCATATCGGTACAGACTGCCTTGGTTCTGTGAGTTGGTCTTGTAAAGGTTCTCAGCAAGTTGCATAGTCAGTGTGCTTCCTCCTCCTCTAAAATTGAAAGTTAGTTTCCCAATGACGGCTCTAGCTAATGCTTTTAGGTCGATACCGGGATGCGCTTTAAACCGTAGGTCTTCAGTCAGTAATAAGGTGTTGATTAGTTCGGGAGACAGTTGTTCGTAGGTGACAGGGGTTCTATTTTTTCGATAGTACTTACCTAATGATATACCATCTGCGCTTATTAGTTCTGAAGACAAGTCAGGATCAGGACGTTCAAGGGCAGATAAGCTAGGCATGCCACCAAACCATCCGTTTGTATCATTCTGCACCATATAAAGCACTCCAAAAATAGTGCTTACGGCGAAAATAAAAATAAGCCAAATAGCTACGACAATGAGTCTGATTTTGGTGGTACGAGTCATCTGCTAGTAGTTCCTTTTAAAAAAGCTAAGGTAGCCTTCTAAGTCTTTTGTTTCGTAAAAAATTTGGAAGTTCTCTTTAGTAATTATGAGTGGCGTTATCTTCTTAGAAGGGTAAGCCACTATAATTTCATTGTTGGTATTAAATTTCTTTAGGAAGGCGACTGAACTTGTCTTATCCAAAAATTCGCTGACTAAGATCAAGGCGTTATTTTCATCCAAGACTACACTACCTGTGGAGAGTGAGGTTTCTGTCGAGCGAATATATTTTTTCATAGCGGCAGTCAAATCATCTGTCAGATTGTCGGCAAATGGGTAGACAAGGATAAAGTAATAGTCTGTTTCAAAATTCTTGATGTATTTAGCTCTTGAAGAGCTGTAAAGATTGATCTGAAAGTCCTGACTAGTTTTCAATAGTTTTTCAGCGTACGGTAGAAGGTCGCTTTCTGAGAAGTCAGTGATAAAATTATTCAACTCGAATTGGTACTTGTAAATTCCCTCAATTTCGCCGTAATTCATAGCTTTTAGCAAGTGTAGATTATCCACATACTCATTAGCGGGATGACTATATAAGGCACTATCAATAAGTGATTGCGACTGTTTATATTTCGCGTCGTCGTATAGGTCAAAAGCGCGAACATAGATCTTCTTGTATTCCTCTATTGATCTATCTCTTTCATTTAGATAGTTCGGGTTAATCGCCAACTTTGCATAAATCGAGCTATCATGTCGTGTGACCAGTTGTGTGAAATAGGTCATAGATAAGCTACTGTCAAGAGGTTTCTGTAGTAAGTATAACTGATATAGTACTTCAGGTACGTAACGAGAGCTGTCAAAGCGTGCAAGAAAAGCTACGAATGTATCATTGGCATTTCCCTTCTCTAGTAGTTTGAAGTTGTAGATTTTCCCGACTTGATACATAGCTTCTTCTACTTCAGCATTCAAGCCCTCTTGTTGATTGGCCGTTAAGGGTATCGTTGACAGCAATCGTTCCTTCTCCGCGACGGCATCAAATAAACTTTCTTCAGGAAGTACTTCGATGTTCTCTGTTGCGGCTGCGGGTTGATCGGTTGTTTGATTATCAGCCAGGTCTGATGCCCCAGTTTTAAGACTTCTTCGCCAGTTGTCCTCTAGGGCCCTACTTCCCCATTTGTTTCTAAACTCAGAGAACCCTTTGCTAGTCTCCGCTGAGTTGTAGAAGTACCATGTGCCTGTTGTCGTCGCTTGTATATCTACACCTTGCGATTCGTTCTGTGTATTGCTAGTAGTAATAAATGCAGATCGCCTTTTCTCCTTTGCTGCCTGTTCTGCCATTTCTGTTGCCATAAGCTCCATCTCTGTTATGAGCGAGTCAAGCCAATTTGAGAGTGAATCGCGAGGCAATTCTGCAAGTACCAATAAGCTGTCGTTTAGCTGAATGGTCTCATAGTAGGATACAAACTCTGTCAAGATCTCCCCCTTCCTTACAAGTTCTTCATAGCCAGGTTCTTCTCGTGGCAAAATTTGTATGGTACTGTCATAGTAGGATTTAGCGTCAGAAAAACCCTTCAAGTCGTAATAGTATATATCTGCGATTTTTAGAAATGTATATGACCGAAGCCTCGAGTCATTTTTATTTACAGATGCGGATTCCTTATATGAAGTAAGGGCGGCATTAAGCGACTCATTTTTATAGTCGAAATTGCCAATTTCGTAGAGGATTCTTCCCTTGTAATCTTCGTTTTTTGGATCATTGAGCAATTTTTTGAAGTATCTCCTGACTTCTTTCTTGCCTGCTTGTTCTCCTCCTTGAGACACTTGGGACATATTTAGTCTTGCATAAAAAGAAAGTTCATAGGTCTTACTAGACTTGATAGCCTGTTTATAGTGAACATAGGATGCGCTATCCTGGCCTATTGCCTGATAGGCTTGTCCCAACACAAAAGATAGGCGAGCGTAGTCTGGATCATGTTTTAACAAAAGCAGGGCTTGATCAAGGTATGAAGCGAGCTTTTGGTTCTGACCTAATTTCTGAAAATAGTAGGCTTTGACCAGTGAAAATCTGGCTTTATCCTGATCATTCAACTTTCTTTTTGACAAATAGTCTAATACAGCCAAGGCATTTTCCATTTCCTGTGCTTCGATAAAGGTTCTCATTAGAAAAACTAAAGCACGGTTTTTATCATTTTCTTGGTTACCGTTTGTGTTTACATATTTAAAAGTCTCGATCGCTTCTGGGAATTCTGATCCATACAGACGAGCCATACCAACAAGAATATAAGCGTCATCTTCCCATTTTGACTCGGGGTGGCGTTGGATAGCGATAGAGGCTTTCTCGATGCAATCGATCAAAGTAGTTTCTAAAGAACGTGAAGTAGTTGTATCAAATTGAGCAAAAACAGGAAGCATTTTATTGTAATCCCAAGCATATTTCTGTTCAATAGTGCGCTCGATTTCAAGAATGCGTTCCTTTGCAATCCAATATCCATTATAATGCGCTGTAACATTGTGGTAGTTTTGACCTACAACATTGTCCTGTGACCTAAGGGAAAGGGCAAAAAGAACAAGAAATACGAAAATGAAAATTCTCAAAATAGATCGGATGTTTGTACGTTCAAAGCACCATGTGAATATCAACGTCAATGACAAAGATAAAATTTTGGCATTGAATATATTTGCAGATTTAAAATCATAATTGTGGGACAGAAAAGAACCTTATCTGGTTGGTTGACGAATCGCTATCTGCTGATCATTCGAAACGAGGAGAATTTTGCAGAGAAGAAAACGCTCACGTTCAACTATGCTAGGATTATCTTAATTCTAGCGACAGGCTTTATCATCACACTCTCATTATCTATTTATTTAGTCACCAGTGTCTTGGAGCAATGGCTAGATCCGCGTCATGCACAAATGATGACTAATCGCAAAATCATTGAGTTGAGTATGAGAATAGACTCTTTGGAGCAATCGGCTCAGGCCAAAGAGGTATACATCGACAATATTAAGCTGATACTAAGTGGTAATGATGATGTGTACGAAGAGTTAAATCCAGCCGAAGCTGAGGAAGGACAAGTTTATTCGGGAGACCAGGTTTTCTCCACTTCGATCGACCCTGTTGACTCTCAGTTTCGAGCTGAATATGAGAATGAAGACCTTGGGTTAATCAATCTTGTGTCGAACAACCAAGAAGAAATCAGTGACTTGTACTTATTCAGCCCAGTGTCCGGAATTGTGTCAGGTGCGTACGAGCCCTCCTCAAACCATTATGGTATTGATGTTGTTGCCAAAGAAAATGAGCCTATCAAGGCAGTTGCTGATGGGGTTGTCATTTTTTCCTCTTGGACCTTAGATGCCGGATACGTACTTGGGATACAGCATAGAGGCAATCTTATGTCAGTTTATAAGCACAATTCGGAATTATTAAAAAACGTCGGTAGTTTTGTGTCAGGAGGGGACATTATCGCCATTATTGGTAATACTGGAGAATTAACAACTGGACCACATTTACACTTGGAGTTGTGGTACAAAGGGAATTCAGTGAACCCCGAAGATTTTTTCACTTTTTAAACACCCCGTCAAAACCCAAAAATTAATGCTTAGCAAGAAAGATCAAAGAGAGGTAGAGGAGATGAGCAATTCCAGTAACATCATTGGAAAAGGAACCGTACTGAACGGAATGCTAGAAACCTTCGGTAACGTACGCGTTGAAGGAAAGGTGATAGGAGACATTAAGACAAAGTCGAAAGCAGCATTTGGACACTCGTCGCAAGTTGAAGGCAACGTGCTAGCTCAAAACGCGGAAGTGGCGGGTCATATTTCTGGTACTGTTGAAGTGACGGAGCAACTCGTTCTCAAACCTACTGCAGTTATAGATGGAGATATTATCACGAATAAGCTCATCGTAGAAGCAGGTGCCGCATTCAACGGAAGCTGTAAAATGGGAGTGAAGTCAAAGGACATAACGATTGGCAAGCAAGAAACCGCACCGCACCTCCTCAAAGCACAGTCCTGAGTCGGATAGATCTTGGGTTCGGTTATCTGGCATAGCCTTTGAAATCGCGGCCTTTAATCTCGTGTGTATATGGGCCGGGTACAAACTGGATAAGCTAACAGACACAAACATCCCTTGGTATACGATTGGCGGATTGATTTTAGCAATAGCTGGAACGCTATATCTGATGTTCAAGCGACTCAACAACAACTAATGAAAAAATATATATTGTCGACAAGTCTACTGATAGCACTGCTATCAGTCGTTTACTTTATTCGACAGTACCTTCCTTTCGAGCTGCATAGTACTTATCCATCGATGCTGATTTTCTACAGTTTGCAATCAGTGATAATTGCAGTGGTAATTGGATATACAATTGGCAAGCCGGATATATTTGGACTAGTTGCACTGGGTATCATAGTTTTAAGGCTGATTACCGCCCTGTTTTATTTAGTTGTAATGTACCTTTTGGGTACAATAGATGCCTCTCTTTTCGCCATTCAATTTATGGCGTTGTATTTGTGTTTTCTTGCATTTGAATTGACTACTGTATTAGTTAACTTGCGCCAAAATTAATTACCTAAATTAAGTAGTTATAAAACGCTTCATTTTAATGCAACGCAAGTCCCTAGTGTTCAAAGTATCAACTATTCTCTTGTTTGCCTTAATTCCTTCAACGATGCTTGGAGCGAGTGGGGGTGAGTCAGGCGACTTCAAGCCAGGGGACATGATTAATCATCACATCATGGATTCCCATGAGTGGGAGATCGCGCATGGGTTGGTTTTGCACTTGCCTGTGATCTTGTATAGCGAGGCAAATGGTGTAGACGTATTTTCCTCTGCTAATTTCTATAACGACGCTCATGAGGTGGTGCCTTACAATGGGTACACCATGGATCATGGACATATTAGTTTGTCTGATGGCGGCAAGGTCTTGGACTTGTCGATCAGTAAAAACGTTTTCTTTCTATTTATCAATGCAGGTATCATGTTATTGATTTTCTCAGCAGTTGCAAGAGGATACAAAAAAAATAAGGGGAGAGCGCCAAAGGGCATTCAGTCTTTCTTCGAACCGATTATCATTTTTGTAAGAGACGAGATCGTCAAGCCAAATATTGGGCCGAAGTACGAAAAGTACCTGCCGTATATGCTGACCTTGTTTTTCTTCATATGGTTTGGGAACATACTAGGCTTGATGCCGGGTGCGGCTAACCTTACTGGAAACATAGCAGTTACAGCTGTTTTGGCAGTGTTCACTTTCCTAATCACTAACTTTAGTGGAAATAAGCAATACTGGAAACACGTGTTGTGGACACCAGGTGTGCCGGCAGTCATGAAGATAATTATTGTTCCGGTTGAAATTATCGGTTTGTTTACCAAGCCGTTCTCACTGATGATTCGTCTTTTTGTTGCGATTACAGCAGGACACATTGTTGTTCTTAGTTTGTTGAGTTTGACATTTATCTTTGAATCGTTTGCAGTGGGAATAGGTTCTGCTGTGGTGGTTACTGGTATTAATATTATTGAGCTGCTTGTGGCTACAATACAAGCATATGTTTTTACGATGTTTTCTTCCTTGTATATCGGGATGGCCGTGCAAGAGGATCATCACTAGTTGAGTACTCATTTACCATATAAATAAATAATTATGTTACTATCAATTTTATTAGACATGAGTTTAGCAGCAATGGGTGCCGGTATCGGTGCTGGAATTGTTGCGGTTGGTGCTGGTATTGGTATCGGTAGAATCGGTGGATCTGCAATGGAAGCAATGGCTCGTCAGCCAGAAGCTGCTGGTAGAATCCAAACGGCTATGCTGATTATTGCTGCATTGATTGAGGTAATTGCTTTGTTCGGTGGTGTAGTTTGCTTCATCATCGCTGTCAATGCAACAGCCTAAATAACCAACAGGGCTATCGATTGCGCTAGGCGTCGGTAGCCCTTGTCTTTGTTTTTAAAGATTATATTATATAGAAATGGAATTATTAACTCCTGGAATTGGTCTCATTTTCTGGCAAATCGTTGTTTTCGTTTTGCTATTTATCCTTTTGGCGGTTTTCGTTTGGAAGCCAGTCGCTGAGGCGCTTCGAGCCAGAGAAGGGTCTATTGAAGACTCACTCAAGGCAGCAGAACTTGCTAAAGAGGAAATGGAGCAAATTAGGACGGATAACGAATATCTGTTACAAGAGGCTAGAATAGAGCGAGACGAGATCATCAAAAAGGCGACAGAAGCAGCTGCTCTGATAAAGGAAGATGCTAAATCTGAAACAAAAAAGATTGCCGACAAGATGATCGCTGATGCGAAAGCAGCAATTCAAACAGAGAAAAAGGCAGCATTGTTGGAGGTGAAGAACTTAGTTTCAACGCTCTCGATAGAGATCGCAGAGAAAATAATTAGAGAAAAACTAGCAGGAGATAAGGCGCAAAAGGAGCTAGTAGATAAGTTTTTAAAAGAGGTAAAAGTCAACTGATATGTCTGATGCGAGGATTGCAAAAAGGTACGCAAGACCTATACTAGAATTGGCCATAGAGCAAAACCAGCTTGAGAAAGTGAAAGCTGATATGGAAATGCTCGCTGACCTATGCAAAAACAATAGGGATCTATTGAATTTACTAAAAAGCCCTATCATTCCTCATCTGAGAAAGGCCACTGCATTGAATGCTGTGTTTAAAGGTAAAGTGACTGATATGACCTTAATAGCTATCGATATGATCGCTAGAAAGAGTCGAGAAGGTGTGCTTCCTGAGATTGCTAACCAGTTCATTGAGATGTACAATGAAAAGATGGGGTATCAGCAGGCGTCTGTGACGACTACATTTGCCTTAGATGCTGGTCTTAAGAAAGCATTTGAGGGAGTAGTAGAGGAGATTACAAATAAGAAAGCTGTGCTGACCGAGAAGATTGATGCTGAGCTTATAGGCGGATTCACCTTGAGGTTGGGCGATCGACAAATTGATGAAAGTGTCAGTGGTATGCTGAAAGAGTTGAAAATAAAATTTACAAACGATAAATAACCATCAAGCCCGAAAAGGCTCAAAAAAGCAAAAATATGGCAGATGTTAAACCAGATGAGGTTTCGGCGATTTTAAGAGAGCAACTCTCGAATTTCAAGACTGAAGCAGAACTAGAAGAAATTGGAACCGTCCTTCAAGTAGGAGATGGTGTGGCTAGGATTTATGGTTTATCCAGAGCGCAAGCTGGGGAGTTATTAGAGTTTGAGAATGGGACCAATGCCCTTGTGTTGAACTTGGAAGAAGACAATGTAGGAGCTGTACTTCTAGGGGTATCCGTCGGTATCAGCGAAGGTGATACTGTCAAAAGAACAGGGAAAATTGCTTCTGTGAAGGTTGGCGAAGGCATGGTCGGAAGAGTTGTCAATACTTTGGGAATTCCTATAGATGGAAAAGGTGCGATCGAGGGAGAGCTCTTTGAGATGCCGATCGAACGTAAAGCACCAGGGGTTATCTACCGTCAGCCGGTTAGTGAGCCTCTTCAGACAGGTATCAAGGCGATCGATTCGATGATTCCAGTTGGTCGAGGACAGCGTGAATTAATTATTGGTGATCGTCAGACCGGTAAAACGGCAGTAGCAATTGACACTATTATCAATCAAAAAGAATTTTTTGACAAAGGAGAGCCTGTCTTCTGTATATATGTCGCTATTGGCCAGAAGTCATCTACTGTAGCTGGAATACTTGCAACACTAGAAAAAGCAGGGGCGATGGACTATACGGTTATCGTGAACGCATCAGCTTCTGATCCTGCACCGATGCAATTTTTTGCTCCATTTACAGGTGCAGCAATCGGCGAGTTTTTCCGTGATACAGGAAGACCTGCTCTTGTTGTGTATGATGATTTATCAAAGCAAGCAGTGGCTTACCGTGAGGTATCCTTACTTCTTAGAAGACCTCCAGGACGTGAAGCGTATCCAGGTGACGTCTTCTACTTGCACTCAAGATTACTTGAGAGAGCAGCCAAGGTCATCAATAATGATGAAATTGCTGCACAAATGAATGACTTACCTGATGTACTGAAAGGCAAAGTCAAAGGAGGTGGCTCATTGACGGCACTGCCGATCATTGAAACACAGGCCGGTGACGTATCAGCATACATTCCGACGAATGTGATTTCGATCACGGATGGTCAGATATTCTTGGAAACGAACCTATTCAACTCTGGAATTAGACCTGCAATTAACGTGGGAATATCTGTCTCGCGTGTAGGAGGATCAGCGCAGATTAAGTCAATGAAAAAAGTGGCAGGTACATTGAAATTGGACCAAGCTCAATTTCGAGAATTAGAAGCTTTCGCGAAATTTGGTTCGGACCTCGATGCAGCTACTAGACGAGTAATTGATAGAGGAAGAATCAATCAAGAAATCCTTAAGCAGCCTCAGTACTCACCAGTACCCGTGGAAGAGCAAGTGGCTATCATCTATGCATCTACAAAGGGATTTATGGATAAAGTGCCTCCTGCATCTGCTAAAGCATTCGAGACAGAGTTTTTGAATAACCTTAGGGCACAGCATCAAGACGTACTTGATCAACTAAGAGCAGGGAAACTGACGGATGAGGTAATTAAAACGCTCGCTGAATGTGCGAAAGACCTTGCCTCTAGATACGTAGGATAAAACGCAAATGGCAAATCTTAAAGAAGTAAAAGAAAGAATTAAGTCTGTCACTTCGACGCAGCAGATAACCAAGGCGATGAAAATGGTCGCCGCTGCTAAGCTGAGAAGGGCACAGGACAGAATAATGCAAATGAGACCGTATGCTTCAAAGCTGAATGGGATCATGCAAAATATTTCTTCTTCTGTGGATACTGATGTAATTGAGAACCCTTTTGCAGAGGTAAGAGAAGTCAAAAACGTGCTTTTAGTGGTTGTGTCCTCGGATAGAGGTTTGTGTGGAGCATTCAATAGCAATGTTTTTAAGTTTACTCAAAAGCACATTAAAGCGCATTACGCTGGCGTAGAAAAA
This sequence comes from Cyclobacteriaceae bacterium, assembly GCA_047627515.1. Taxonomy (GTDB): domain Bacteria; phylum Bacteroidota; class Bacteroidia; order Cytophagales; family Cyclobacteriaceae; genus JAYPLE01. Next base: position 15,555 of record JBLHTU010000002.1, read on the forward strand.
TCTGGTGGATTACATGTGCTTCCGGTGGGGAAACGATCAAAAGAGTATTTCCAAAAGAGAGGTTTTAGTGTTGTTGATCAGTTCGCAGATTTGTTTGGGCATTTGGATTTTACGTCTGCACTAGAAGCATCAGAATTTGTGCAGCAATCTTTTATTGGGGGTCAATATGACAAAGTAGATGTCATATTCAACGAATTCAAGAATGTCGCAACTCAAATCCTGAAGGCAGAGGCTTATTTGCCGATCGTAGAGACACCGCCTGAAGGAAACCAAGAGCTGTCTTCAAGCGGTGTTGAATACATCTATGAACCAGATCAAGAATATATTTTTAAGGAAATCGTGCCGAAATCCCTCAATATTCAGTTTTATAAAGCTCTACTAGAGTCTAATGCTTCTGAGCACGGTGCGCGTATGACGGCTATGGATCAAGCGACTGACAATGCGCAAGAGCTGCTGAAGGAGCTGAAGTTGACATATAACAGAACCAGACAAGCTGCTATTACAAAAGAGATTTTGGAAATTGTTGGGGGTGCAGAGGCACTGTCACAAGGTTAGTAGCGCATCGAAGGTGAGCCTAATGGTAAGCCTATTACAATATTTCAAATGGCTTTCTCTTGACATAGCGCTGGGGGGAGCCATTTTTCTTTTGTTCATAGCGAATCTGTTACACGTAGAGATTGGCTGGCCTATTTACCTAGCACTATCTTCTTCGATTTTACTTATCTATACGATTGATCATCTTATTGATGGAGCAGATTTGGAGTCACCTAGCTTAGGTAGACATCACTTCCATAAATCACACAGGTTTTTTGTTTATTTATTGATAATAGCCTTATTGCTCTTACTGGGCATATGTCTGTTTTTTATGCCAAAGGCTGTAATGATATCAGGGGCATTGATTGCTTCTATTTGCGGGCTCTACCTTCTCATACAGAAGCGGCTTGCTTTCCGTGGAACGAAGGAGATATTTATTGCAGTGATTTTTGCCATAGCCATGACACATTACCCTTTTATTCTATTGAGAGCGCTCGAAGTAAAACACCTCATTCTTAGTCTTCAGATTGCAGGAATTGCTTTCTTAAACCTTCTTGTAATAGCTTCTTATGACGTAGAAGTAGATCAAATGGAAAGGAGATCGTCGCTGGCGACTAAATTGGGGAATGAGCGTGTACGCATTGTTATCGTGAGCATGGCAGTTCTGTTGTTTTCGAGCGCCAGTATTTTGATGATGATTGGCCTATTTTCAGCCTTCCAGCTTTGGCTTTTGTTGGCTGTAAGTGTACTTGTATTGGTCTATAGCTTCGTCGCTTTTTTTAGAAAACGGGAGCGGTATCGGTGGGCGAGCGATTTCATTTTTTTACTTGCGGTCTTCTTCTAATGCAAAGGGATGATTACCGTTTTCTTACTCCAGTGTATGATTCCCTGGTCAAATTTGTATTCGGTAATTCGCTACTTGAGGCGACAATTCATTATTTCCCAGAGATAAGAATAGGCAGCAATGTCCTTGTTGTAGGAGGGGGATCGGGCCAGTTGCTATCATATTTGTCCGGCAATTATGAAGTTAGCTATTTGGATAAATCAGCTTCGATGATGAACCGGGCTAAAATGAATGGGAGTCATGCTGTGAAGTTTTTTAGGGAAGATTTTATGCGATTTGAACCCCAACAGAAATACGATATTGTCATATTTCCATTTGTGCTTGACTCATTTGATGGGGAAGTTCTCGATGAAGTCCTCGATAGAACAAAACAATTGCTCACTGAGGACGGTCACACTTTTGTAACGGATTTTGAGCCCGGTAAGAACCGATCTCAGAAACTGCTTATTATGACAATGATTATCTTCTTTAGGTGGACTACTGATTTGAAAATCAAGGGTTTACAGTCAATTCAAGATGTCCTAGTCGCCAAGGGATTCGAGCTAAAAAAGTCTAAGCTTTGGAGAAAAGGCTTAATTTTTTCATCAATTTACAAAAGAGGGAAACCTTAAGAAATTTTGCACGTCATTAGTGTGTTCGCGTGAAAGGAGAAAGCCACCATATCCATAAGCACCTGGTAGAACAATGCCAGACAAATGATGCTAGTGCTCAGGAAGAGCTTTATAAGCTTTATGCTGGAGCAATGTATAACATCTGTCGCCGGATGATGAATGGCGAGGATGAGGCAAAGGATTTACTTCAAGAATCATTTGTTGACGCCTTCCGGAAGCTTCCTTCTCTGCGTGAGACAAGTACATTTCCTCTTTGGCTTAAGAGAATCGTGACCAATAATTGTATCAATGCGATTCGAAAGAAGAAGTTGGACACTGTGACTATGGGGGATGAGTGGGACGCAGTCGATGATGTGGCACCTGACTTAGACTATACTAATTATCAGGCAGGTCAGGTGATGATAGCCGTAGATAAGCTACCAAATGGGTGTAAGACTGTTCTTAATCTCTACCTGTTTGAAGGCTATGATCACAAGGAGATTGGAGGTATTCTGGGAATTACAGAATCAGCTTCAAAGGCACAGTACTCAAAGGCGAAAGCTAGAATAAGAAATTACCTGGAACTAAACCACCAGCAACATGTCAGATAAACTAAGGAAATACGTACTAGCAAATAAGGAGGCACTTGAGGTCTACCCTTTTGATGTTGACTCAGGCTGGAAACAGTTATCAGGAGAGTTGCAGTCCTCAGCCTCAGGGAAAGATCATGTAATGCTCTGGAGATCAATAGCCGCGTCGCTTTTGTTGTTGCTATCCGTTTCTATAGGGATCATTATTAATCAGAATATGAGGCAAAGCAGTTACCCGATGGAATTAGTTGAGGCGCAGTATTTTTATCAGCATCAAATTGATGGAATGATGAGTCAGGTGTCTACTCTAGCTGATTATCAGTTTGTGGTGCAAGATCTCAGCAAATTAGACGAGGCTTTTGAGGAGTTGAAAGCAGATCTTAAGGAAGATGTACACAATGAAGAGGTAGTCACGGCTATGATTGATAATTATCGATTGAAATTATCTCTGCTAGAGCATGTATTGAAAGAATTAGACAAACAAGAAGATGAAGAAGTTTCTAATATATAGCTGTTTGCTAATAAGTGTTGTCGCTTTGCAAGGTCAAAGCACACGCATAGAAAAAAACTATTCGGGTTCGTTTTCGGCTGATCAAATCCGATTGCTGGAGATTAGCAATAAGTATGGTGAAGTCGTCATTAATACTTGGAAGTACGACAGTATTAAGATAGACGTCAGAGTTGAAGCATACGGGAAAAGCCAAGATTTGGTCAATCGTGAGATTGACCGAGTGGATATAGATACCCGACAGGTAGGCTCTCTGATTAGTAGTGTAACAGATATTAATCAAGGTAAGTCAAGGGGCTTTTTTGGAGAGCTTCTTTCTGAGCTGGAAGATGTATCCAAATCTTTGGTGGGGAATAGCAAGCTGGAAATAGACTACCAAGTGTGGATGCCAGAGCAGCTCGATCTTTCAGTTGAAAATAAGTTTGGTGATGTGTATCTAGGTCAGCTGTCTGGGGATATTAAAATTGATCTCTCTCATGGTGATCTTCGAGCAGATCAATTGTCGGGGATCGTGATGTTGAAACACAGTTTTGGTAAACATACAATTGATCGTTTAGCGGATGCTGACCTGACCCTTAGAGGTGTCACATCAAATATTCGTAGCGCTCAATCTGTGAGCTTTGAGTCCAGTTCGTCGGAAATTTTCTTAGGAGTGATGGGACAAGTGCGACTAGACAATAGAAACGATAAAATTCATATTGAAGAAGCAATAGAAGTATCGGGGAAAGGCACATTTACTGATTTAAATATTAGAAAGCTAGTAACAGAGGGGAGGCTTAACTTTGACTATGGAGAGATATTCATAGATCAGATTGTACAAAACTTTGGATCTCTAAGGATCGATGGAAAACTGTGTGATATCAACCTGATCATTAATCAAGGATCCTATATCAAAAGCTACATACAAGGAGTCGAAGATCGTATGATCTTACCTAATAGTATGCTGACGATGTTAAAGGGTGTCGTTGCAGATTCTGAAATGATTTCTCTAACCGGTATGGTTGGGAACACGCAAGTTGTGCTTTCAGACCTATTCATAGTCGCTGATAATGGTGACCTGATTATATCTATAGAGGAGACTGACGTCTTTACTAATAAGAATTGATCAATGAGGAAGTATTATACAACAGGGTTTCTGCTCTTTTTGGTCGTAAGTGCATCTATAGCACAACCCATTTACGATCGCTCAGCTGGTGTGAGGCTTGGTGTTACTTCGGGATTCACGTTTAAGAAATTTTTCACACCGGAGGAGGCTTTAGAGGTGATTTTGAGTGGAAGAAGAGAAGGTATCCAGTTGACGACTATGTATCAATTCCATCAACCGCTTGAATTATCTTTTAATGAAAATTTCTATTTCCTGTATGGAATTGGAGGACATGTAGGGTACGAAAACTACGATAATCTCAATAAAACCATTGTTACTGCAGACTTGTCTAGGTATATTTTTGAAGATAAATCGTATTTTGTGATCGGTGCAGATGCAATTGTGGGGGTCGAGTTTCGGTGGCTTAGTGTGCCTTGTACGATCGGGTTTGATATTAAGCCTTATTTTAACTTTATTGGCTTGAGATATACTCAATATCGATTCTGGGACTCAGCAATCACTTTCAAATACGTCTTCTAAGTTAATCCACCCGAGATGCGCATTTCTATTATTCTTTTTTTGGTATTCTTATCGGTTGCCGTCGATGCTCAGCAGTACATGGATACCAATGATCCAAGGGAGATTAAGTCCCTTCTGAGTAAAGACAATCAACTAGATGGGTTTGGAGGTGCAGATTTACGTATTACGGATCTGAAAAGCCAGCGGACAATTCTTATGGGCGGCTATGGCGGCGTGCTCATCAACAGAAACTACATGCTTGGCGTTGCCGCATATGGCCTTCTATCATCGCCCTCATTTGATGGTGTTCTTCCAGATCAAACGATTAAGGAGCTTAATCTTTATGGGGGTTACGCGGGCGTGTTGATTGGAGGCACTCTATTTACCAAAGAACTGATCCATCTCAGCTTGCCGGTTATGTTCGGTGCAGGGCAATTACAGGTAAGTGATCAGAGTTTTTTCACCAGTAGCTCAGACACCGAATTTACTATAGAGCAGTCCGCTTTCTTTGTGATCGAGCCTTCAGCTTTACTGGAGTTTAATCTAACGCGCACTTTTAGGTTGGGAGTTGGAGCAAGCTATCGTTGGACAGAAGGGTTGGACCTGACAAATGTTGCAGATGATGAGCTCATGGGTTGGTCTGGATCTATCAGTTTGAAGTTTGGTCGCTTTTGATTAGTCGAACCAGAGCCATTTGTTTGGCTGCTTGGTAGTCTGTATAGGCAATGAGATATCTTTCTCCTGCCTGTGTTAATTTATATTTTTTAACAAGATCTTCAGATTTGGTTGGATAATTTCTGGTAAGAACATGCAGGTTCTTTTTGCCAAAGTTGCTTTTCACTTCACTTCCACTGATCCTTCTATTAATGACTTCAAAAGCTCTGCCCGGGAAATCTGGACATAAGTGGTCACTTGTATAGAGGTGCGTATGCTGATGTAATTTTGAGATCGGATAGTGAGCTGCTATCGACTTAAAGGCACCTGCTTTTAATATGGACGCATTGGGTTCGTACACGTATTTTTCAAGTGGAACAGTTGTGCTAACGGCAAGTTTTTCTTCCTGGAAATCAAACAAAAAAGCTTGCCACTCACCAGATTGATAATTGACACAATGTATCCTAGGGTTTGGGCTTGTATTCTTCGGCTTAATATCAAAAAGCAGCTCTTTGCACTCATTTTGGATTGAGACTACATGAATCATTGTTGGCCTTAGCTCTTGTATTGCGCTGTTAATATCCAGCATTGGCGACAGTTTGATCAGGATTTGTGTGCATTCTTTTAACATTGGTAAAAGCTGATGCAAATTGGGTGAGCAATCCTCAATTTTAAAGATCTTTTTGTTTGCTGTATCTCGTCTTGCGGGGTCTAGGTAGATCGTGCTGCCTGGTGGGACTTGAGGCATAAAGTTCTCAGCGGAGCTTATGTGTACACTGATACTTCCAGGATTCTTCGCTAAAATGTTTTTGTTGTGGTCAAAAACTTTAACTAGTCGCTCTTGTCGTTCGACATAATGCGTGGTCTTGAAGTTTTGAGACATCTGGATAGTATCGACACCCATACCTCCAGTTAAATCAACTAGAACGTCGCCGGAGAGAATGGATGCTTTGTAAGCTGCTGATATTTCTGAGGAGCACTGCTCCAAAGACAAGTGAGGCGGCCACACCACAGATTGTACGGAGACCCAGGTTGGGAGCTTCTTCACGGCCTTGCGCCGGCTAATGATTTGATCAGCGATCTCGCGGCTTAAATCACCAAATTTAGAAGGAGGATTTAGGACTAATTGCTCCACGTTTACTTGTTCGCTATTTAGGATAAAATGCTGAACATCTTTATGTAGGATACTATCGATCAATTCATCCCTCACTCAACCTATACCAAATGGGCTTTCACTAGGTATTCTGCAATTTGCACGGCATTTGTCGCTGCTCCTTTTCTTAAGTTATCGGAGACGACCCAGAGGTTAATACAATTTGGAGCGGTTTCATCTAGCCTTAATCTACCTACAAAAACCTGATCCTTTTCATGGGCATTGATGGGCATGGGGTATAACAGGTTTTTCGGATCGTCTTGGACGATTACACCTTCTGTGTGCTCTAGTATATTTCTGATTTGATCCAATTCGAAAGCTTTCTTAAAGGTGACATTTATAGACTCAGAATGGCCTCCGACTGTCGGTATTCTCACACACGTTGCAGTTACTTTGATGCCTTCATCACCAAAAATTTTTTTTGTTTCTTGCATCATTTTTATTTCTTCCTTCGTGTACCCGTTCTCTTGAAAAACGTCGATGTGAGGTAGTACGTTTTTATCAATTTGATATGGGTAGGCTTTTATTCCCTCTATGCCGTTTCGTTCGTTTTCCATCTGATCTACAGCAGACTTACCTGTGCCTGTAACTGATTGGTAAGTACTTACTACTATGCGATCAATTCCCAATTGACGATGAAGGTCCGCTAGAGCTACAACCAATTGAATCGTCGAACAATTTGGGTTGGCAATGATTTTATCGTTTTCGGACAATTCATCTGCATTGATTTCTGGGACAATCAATTTCTTGGAAGGGTCCATTCTCCAGGCAGAGGAGTTGTCGATTACGGTCGTACCTCTAGCAGCAAACTTAGGCGCCCATTGCAATGATGTCTCTCCACCAGCAGAGAATATGGCAATGTCGGCCTCTAATTGCACGGCAGTCTCTAGGCCCACTATTGTGTGTTTTTTGTCTTTAAAAAAGACGCTATTACCAATACTTCGTTCGGAAGCTACTAGTATTAACTCAGTGACTGGAAAATTTCTTTCTGCAAGTACCTTAAGCATTTGGGTGCCGACTAGGCCTGTTGCTCCGACTACGACAATTTTCATTTGAACTCTTATTCAGTTGTATAAAATAAATTATAAAAACGTTTTGTTTGAAATTAATTTTATCTAAATTAAAACTCCCCAAACGACTTAGCGAAATTAATAACTTTATGTAGAGATCAATCTCTTGAAGACGAGCATATGTTACTTTATATTTTTTACTGCTTTCTCACTAGGAGTTAGTAGTCAAGTGCTAGATGATTTTTCTGATGGAAATTTCAATAAAAATCCTGAGTGGATTGGGGATGAAGGTTTATTTAGAGTTTTTGAAGGTCAGCTTAGGTCAAATGTTGATCCATCATCTTCGATTACCTATAACTTGAGCTTGACTTCTAGTGTAGTATACGAGGCTTCTTGGGAGTTTGTGATGACGCTAGATTTTCCGACCTCAGGTGCCAACTATGTAGATGTTTACTTGATGTCAGACGCGCACGACCTGAAGAAAGCTTTAAATGGCTACTTTATCAGAATAGGTGATAGATCCGACGACATCAGCCTTTATAAGCTGTCCAATGGGATACAGGCTAAGCTCATTGAAGATAGTATTTCAAGGGTTGGCGCCAGCCGTAACAATTCCTTTAAAATCCGTCTAACTAGGGATGCTGATAGCTGGTTTTCACTAACAGTAGATGAGGGTCGGCAAGGTAGTTTTCAAGCGATTGGAAGTGCACAGGATGAGGAACATCAATCTTCTGTGGCATTTGGGTTTTTGATTCAGCAGTCAACAGCAAATGCTGCGGTTAACGGACATTTTTTTGATGAGATCAAAATTGGTGGATCAAGTTTTCCAGATAGGCAATCTCCAAGAATCTTGAAGGCAATTGCTGAAGGGCCTCAGTCAATTCTGCTAACTTTTGATGAGCTTGTCGCAGCGGAATCAGCGCAACAATTGGAAAACTATATCATCAGTCCAGCAGTGAATATAGTCGCTATTCAGCATGAGGAAATCGATCTGTCCAAGATTAGGCTTGCCTTGGATCAAGAACTGGTGAATGGTAAGAGCTATAATGTCCAGGTCTCAGGAATAGAAGATGTCGCAGGCAATAGCCTTCTTGACACTACGGTGTCATTTCAGCATATTATTTACAGTACTCCAGAATATAGGGATATTGTCATCAACGAGTTGCATCCTGATCCGGGAAGCAACGCGCTTCCAAGTCAAGAATATGTGGAGGTCTTTAATACGTCAAGTGATGACTATTTTCAGATGCAGTCGATTACGATCAGTGATGAAGGACGGGGTACGGCGACCTTATCAGAGTTTGATCTTGGACCGGGTCAATATCTTCTATTGTCAAGGGATACCTTAGGATTTGAAAATAGCAGTAGCAAAATGGTCCTTAGCTTACCTTCATTAAACAACTCCGGAGATAAAATATACCTAGCTCGACCTGATGGGGAAGTCTTGGATTCTTTGATTTATAATAACTCAGGTGACTATGCGATTGAGCAAATAAATCCATTCATCGATTTCTTTCTAACAGAGAATTATGCATTCAGTACGTCTAATTTAGGAGGGACTCCCGGCCTTCCTAATTCAGTGTATGATACAGTTTTAGATAGTCGACCTCCTGTCATCACGGTGGTAGAAGTTTTAACAGATCAAAGTTTGCGCTTAGAGGTTGATGAGAAGTTGGAAAGACCACGAGCAGAGCTGCCTACCAATTTCACGATCGATTCCAATTCGGTAAGAGAAGTCATATTAAGCAGCGATTCAAAAAGTATAGAATTACTATTTACAAGTCAATTTGTGAGTGGCAAAAACAATATACTGGAGATCAAGGGGCTGGCTGATTTGTTTGGTAATCAAGCAGATAGTGTTGTCACATTTTCCTATTACAAGTTAGAATCTCCAAGGTGGGGGGATGTGCGTATCAATGAGTTTATGGTCAGCCCTAATGAGTCTGAATTTGTTGAACTGCTCAATGTGTCCAATAAGTATTTTGATTTGGAAGGATGGCAGGTTTTGGATCAGGGGGGCAATATTATACTCTTGCCAAACTATCGTTTGGATCCGGGCTCGTTTGTTGTGATCAATAGTAAGCAAGGAATCGACTCGATAGCTGTCAATGGTTTTCCAATCCTAAATAATTCTGCTGATGGCATCACATTGTTAGGCCCATCCAAGCAGAACGTTGATGTTGTTTCTTACCAAATTTTTGATGAGGGACGTAGTTATGAATTAATAAATCCGACTTTGGCTTGCCGAGGAATCTATAACTATGCAATGTCCAAGACGGGTCATACAGCAGGCGTTCAGAATAGCCAGTTTACCAATTCATTAGATCAGATTTCTCCGCAAGTCCACTCAGTTGAGGTCCATTCCCCAGATAGTCTGACAATCAGTTTTTCAGAGCCAATTGATAACAGTTCGCTTTTACTAAGTCACTTGATCGTGGGCGCGGAACTGATCAAAAGAATTGATTCTGTTTCAGACTTGACCATTGCGGTTATGCTTACACGTCAGCTCCCATCGGAGACATTTTATTCCTTGCGAATTACTAACCTCGCAGACTGCTCTGGTAATATGATAGCGGATACGACAGTTCAATTTTATGCAGACTTTAAACCTCCTGTTCTTGATAAAATTCAACTGGTTGCTCCGGACGAACTACATCTGATTTTTGATGAACCACTGGAGCCCTTAAGTAGTGCTGACCGAGTCAAATTCCTCATAAGTGAGCTTCAAGTTAAGCAGGTGAATGCGATCGTAGGGCAGCCAAACGAGCTGCGATTAGTCTTTGAGAGTGAAATGCAATTAGGTGGGCATTATAACCTAATGGTTACGGGGTTGTCAGACACCTCTTCAAATCCGATTGTCTCCTATGAAAGAGGTTTCTTATTCGAATCTAGTATCATTTCTTACCGCATAATTGCTAGTCATGTAATTGAGTTACTATTTGATACGGCCCTTGAGAATTGCATTGAGCAAAAACATTTCTTATTTCAACTGGAGGGAATGCCTATTCCAAGAACGGTGGAATTATTAGCTAGTGGGAAGGAATTACGATTGATTTGGGAAAAGGAGATTCCTGATAATGATTCGGTAAGATTATATGTAGGCCCCCTAGATGACAGAAATGGATCGCAAGTTAAGACACCGGCAATAATCATCTTTCGTGATACCAAGCCGCCAAAATTAACAGGAGCCACGGTCTTAACCGCGACATCTATTTTACTAAATTTTGACGAAGAGTTAGCGCCTTCAAGCGCGGTCAACCCGATAAATTATTTGGTAGACGATCTGATTCCTTATGAAGTATTGATGGTTAATAACCAGACAGTTCGACTGGTTGCTTTTGATTCACTGCCATCAGAAGAGCCTTTTGATGTTATTTTTAGAAGGATTAGGGATGTACTAGGAAATCAAGAGTCTGGAAACAAACGAGTAGAATTAGTCTATGATATATTGGCTCCCAAAATCGATTCAGCTTTTCAGATCAGGGCGAATCAGGTAGAATTCGTAGCACATGAATCGTTAGACACTTCCTCAATTGAGGCTATCAATGTATTATTTGAAGGAGGGTCGGGACAGGAGATAGCTGCCGTAAGAGCGTCAATAGTGCAGGATAAATTGCGCGCTGAATGGGATCGAAAATTACCACCACTGGAGCTTTTGAAGCTTTCTTTATCTGGTTGGTCGGACCTTTTTGGGAATATTGAAGAGGATACAATCACTTATTTCATTAATACACTAAACCTAAGGTTGTCAGCCATTCAGCCTGAATCGAAAGACAGCATTATTTTGAGGTTCAGTCATCCAATTGATACGTCTAACGTGGCAGTTGAAAATATACTATTAGATGACCAACCAGCGGATGAATTGTATTACAAAAAAGCGGATGAATTGGGCGTCGTCTTCAATGTGGAAATGGAAGATGAAGTTACCTATGAACTGACCTTGAAATCGGTCTTTAATCTCGCCAGAGAAGTAGTCGTTGACTCTATTTCTGCATTTATTTTTAATTCATTTTTTGATCGAGCTGTGATACATAATGCTAATAGTATAGCGCTTGTTTTTGAAAAAGAATTGGACAGGGACCAGTATTTTCGGATTGTGGTTGATGGTCAATCCCCTTCTTTCTTTGCTGTAAACCAAGAAAACTCTTTTCAAATAGACATTTTTCTGAACGACTCATTGAGTGAAAATCGACCGACTGACATAGCGTGGAGTACGCTAACCGCCATAGACGGTACGACATTGCCCGCTTTCGGAGACGTAATTATTTTTGATACCAAACCGCCTAACATTACTATGATTGAGTCACTGTATTTGGGTGAAATCCGAATAGAATTTTCAGAGCCAGTACAATTTCAAGTCGTGCAGCTAGAGAACCAGTTAGAAATCCTGGGGACCGGAAATGCTGACTATATACAGCGTCAGTCTGGTGAAGTTTTCACAGCCATATTCGAAGACCTGGAAAGAGGAGGGAGCTACCAGTTAGTAATAAAAAACATCAGTGATTTGCAGGGAAATTTCTTGAAAGCGGATACAATGGAGTTCACTTATACGCCTGCACCACTGCCGACTTTTGGACAATTACTTATCAATGAACTTATGATCAACCCCAGCCCTCCAGGAGGCTTACCTGAAGCGGAATATATAGAGATATTCAACTACTCGTCTGATACCGTCTCCTTGGGAGGATTGATGGTCACGGACCGCACAAAGTCATCTCGATTGCCAAATCATTCACTGGCTCCTTATGGATACATTGTGTTGACCGAAAAGGCGTCTGATTTTGGCTTTTTGGAAATAGAGGAATGGGTTACGCTAGATAATGGTTCTGACTCGATTAGTTTATTAACATTTGAAGGCGAATTGATTGACGCTGTGTATTATCATCAAAGCTGGTATGGGGATACAAGAGAGGTGGATGGTGGTTTTAGTTTAGAACGCATTAACCCAAGTGCAAGTTGTTCGGGCGCGTCCAATTGGAGTGTTTCCACCAATCCTTCAGGTGGTACACCTGGAGAAGTCAATTCAATTTACTCCACGTTACCGGATGGGACCTCTCCAAAAGTGATATCTGCCAGCGTCTTAAATGAGCGGACCCTTTTAGTAACCTTTTCTGAGCAGATGGATACGAGCGTAATTGATTTTGGTTTTGTATCCATGTCTACAGATGTTTTGAAGACAGAATTTCAAGGGCTTACGTCAGTAATGATTTATTTGGATGATGCACTCATTCTGGGAAAGCTTCATTCCCTCCAGCTGTCAGGCTTTATGGATTGCTCAGGCAATCAACTAGAGAATATTGTTTTGGAAGTGGGTATCCCAATAGTTCCCTCGATCGGTGATCTAGTGTTCAGTGAGATCATGATGGACTCAAGCCCAATCAAGGGATTACCTGACAGCGAGTATCTGGAGATTAGTAATAGGACTGATTCTATACTTGATTTATCGTTTGTCACTATAAATGATCGACAACTAAAGGGTCATCTTCGACCTCGGTCACTGCTTATTTTGTGCCCGATGTCAGCAATTGAGTTTTTCGATGACCTAGAAGCACAAGCGGTAAGTCCATGGATTAACCTGCCTAATGAGGAAGGGAAATTAAGGCTAATGCAGGGTGAGGAGCTACTTCAGCAATTAACCTATAGAAAAGAATGGCATATTGATGTTATAAATCGGGAGGGGGGCATAAGTTTGGAGGCAATTGATCCCGATTTGTACTGTGGAGCGTCAGAAAATTGGCAAAGTAGCACTTCCTCGAGCGGAGGCAGCCCTGGCGTCATCAATAGTGTTAACCAAGAAGTCCTTGATCTGGAAGCGCCAGAATGGATTAGGGCTGTGGCTTTGGACTCCTTCAATATTCAAGTTGATTTCAGCGAGCAGGTCATTTTTTCCGCTACGGATTGGCTGGTTGATGGCCGAAGAGTGGTGCAGGAAATCACGAATAAGGACAAAGTGGAGTTAACGGTTAGATTGGGGCTAAAGTTGGCAATAGTTCCAAATAGGGATTATTTATTGTCGGTTATTAACCTGTCCGATTGCTATCAAAACAAGGCCCCAACATTGACAAAAAAAATATTACTTCCTGAACCTTCTATTCCGACTATCTACGTCAATGAGATACTTTTCGATCCGAAGCCAGGAGGTGTTGATTTCATTGAAATCTACAATGGCAGTGATTCACGGTATGTAGACCTTCAGTATATGACTCTGTCGAATGAAAGGACTAGTGTGAGCATTACGGACAATCAAACCATACTGTTTCCTAACAGCTATCTAGTAGTAACTGAGGATGTTGATCGATTTTTGTTTGATTTCCCTCACACTACAAGTGAGGCCATTTTTGCAGTTGACCGACTACCTTCTATGCCCAATGATGAGGGGAGCTTAGTATTGAGAGACTCGAGTGGGATGCAACTGGATAGTATTTATTACAACTCAGATTATCATTCAAGTTTACTAGGAGATACAGAGGGGGTATCGTTGGAAAGGTTAAGCACACAGTTTGCAGCTACAGACGCTAACAACTGGGCGTCGGCGGCTAGCATTTCGAAATTCGGTACGCCAGGATTACCTAATAGTCAGCGGGTTTTTGAGCGGACACAGTCATCGCTAATTTCTGTAGAGCCGAGGACATTTATTCCTGGAAGTGTCCGTAGCAACACACAAAATTTCACTACGATTTCGTACGAACTGCAGGCCATCGGTAAGTATGCTAATATTTTTATTTTAGATGCTAGAGGACAATTAATTAAGACCATTGGCCAAGGTGTTTATCTTGGTAGAAAGGGTTTTTTGAAATGGGATGGCACTTCAGATCAAGGGTCGATTGTTAGGATTGGTCAATATTTGATAGTTTTTGAGATGTACGGGGGGAGCAATCCTGAGAAGCTCGTGAGGAGAGAGCCCGTCACTATTGCGACCGATTTTTAGGTACGCATCAGCACTTTGGACAAGCTTGTAGAGTAAACGAAATACATACTGTAGACAGCTTAAAAGCGTTTAGCATTAAAATTAGAAATGATCAGGATGTATATCATTTCCATCCGGAGCTTTTGTGTTAGATTAGCAATGATTTCAGTGCCTTAATTGCATTCATTATGGGAGAGAAAAATAAGTACACGTCGGACGAACTTCAAGAATTTGAAGCGCTTATCAACGATAAACTTGAAAAAGCTAAAAAGGAGCTAACCTCATTGCGTGCCTCTTTAACACGTAGTTCTGAAGAGGGAACAGAAGAGACATTTAGCTCGATTAAGACGCTGGAGGATGGCGCAGAGACTGCAGAAAAAGAAAATCTTTCTCAATTGGCAGCTCGTCAGCAAAAATTCATGAATAACCTAGAGAACGCGCTCATTCGCATCAAGAATGGCACCTACGGAATTTGTGTTGATACAGGTAAGCTGATAAGTAAGGATCGGTTAAAAGCCGTACCGCATACTATGCACTCTATTGAAGCAAAGCTGCGCAAGTAATCAATGAAATTTCTTGTTAACCACGTAGAAGCACTGATTTTTTGTGCTCCTCAACCAATTGCACTCGAAGAGATAGTTACCTGTCTCAAAGAAATGTTTGAAGCAGATATTCCTGCTGAAGATGTCGCCTCGTGTGTTCTAGAATTAAAAGTAAGATATAGTGCAGATCAATTCGCTTTTACTTTGATTGAAAGTGGTGGAGGGTATCAGTATCTGACGAAGCCGGCCTATCAAGCCAGTATTGCTATCTTACTAAAGCAGCAGTCGAAAAAACGACTATCCAAGTCGGCACTTGAAACATTGTCAATCATTGCTTACAAGCAGCCTGTGACGAAAACGGAAATGGAGCAAATAAGAGGTGTAAGCTGTGACTATACTGTTCAAAGACTGTTGGAAAAAGAATTAGTCGAAATTAAAGGGAAGTCAGAAAGTGTTGGACGACCGATACTCTATGGGACTTCCCCAAAATTCATGGATTATTTTGGAATCAATGCTCTAAACGAGCTACCGATGCCTAAAGATTTTGCTATGAACGAGAACGAAATTGGGAGCAAAGAAGAGTAGTTCATCTACAAAGAAAAGAAACACTCTCTGTCAGTTATCGTAGCTTTGTAATATTCACTTTGACGGATTATGCAAAAACGAACCAGTAAATACATAGTTACTAAAAAAGATCAGGTAACTGACGAATCAAAAAAACGAAGCCCTGCAAAGGCGTATGAGGGCAAACCGGTAAAGAATACGGGTAAAAAGGTTAAGCAGGAAGAGCCCGTAGATCCAAATGAACCTATTAGGCTCAATCGTTTTATAGCCAATGCAGGTATTTGCTCGAGAAGAGAAGCAGATCAGTTAATAGCAGATGGTAAAGTCAAGGTAAATGGTAAAGCTGTTCTTGAACTTGGAGTAAAAGTAACAAGATCAGACAAAGTGGAATATATGGGTAAAAAGCTATCCGCTGAAAAACCCGTTTATGTATTGTTAAACAAGCCAAAGGATTTTATAACAACCACATCAGATCCCAAAAATCGAAAGACGGTCATGAATTTGGTGGCGAAAGCAGGGCCGGAGCGAATCTACCCAGTAGGACGACTAGATCGACAAACTACAGGTCTGCTGCTTTTTACAAATGATGGTGACTTAGCTAAGCGACTCATGCACCCCTCCCACCGGATCAAAAAAATATATCAGGTGGATCTAGATAAGCCAATCACTTCGCAGGATTTTGAATCAATCCTACAGGGATTGAAACTTGATGATGGTGTTGCAACCGTAGATCAATTAGCCATTTTGGATGGGGATAACAGCAAGTTGGGTATAGAAATCCATATCGGTCGCAACCGGATCGTCAGGCGTATTTTCGAGCATCTAGGGTATACGGTTGAGCGATTGGATCGTGTGATGATTGGTGGGCTGACCAAGAAAGATCTACCAAGAGGAAATTTCAGACATCTCAAACCACGAGAAGTTCAGAATCTCAAAAACACAGTTCAAATCAGCTAGTTTCACATTCTTCGAGCTATTTCTTCGAGGTCTCTTGTGATCATTATAAAAGCGGCTGTTTCTGACCTGTCTGTTACTGCGTTTGTCATATATGGTGCTTGGCTGCCGAGGACATTGATGCATTCTTCACTAACCTTGTACAGTTTAGATACAAAGAGTGGTTGATCCGCATCTATTTGCCGCATCGCTGTGATTTCACCACCGTTGCTGACGGAAAGGATATAAGCTCCTACTGAATTGTCGTCTCTACCAGCTCGCATCATTAGACCCTTGGGGGATCTGTATTGTGAATAATTACCAGCAATGACAAATCCATCTGTAGTGGTCACAACATCCACGGCTTCTATTCTGCCGGCCACTTTTTGTTGCCAAATCTCATCTCCGAGGATATTGTACTTCGCAATTGTCAATTCTCCCGATTCAAAAACATCTGAATAAAAATTGCGCCCTGAGAATGTTAAAAGTAGTCCGTTGTTCCTGTCATTGAATGTAATAGTTTGAGGATAGTCCGAGAGAGCAAGATCAATATTCAATTGCTCTTGTCCTCCCTCATCTATTAGCAGCAGTTTGTTGACAGTTTCAGGGTAGTCAGGCTGACTGATGTTAAGTATTACAGCACTGCCACCAGGGACAGCAGTCATACCTGCCACACGCGTATTGGCTTGTACTTGGCCACTATCAAGCGTCAAGTTGTACTCATTATACCAGCCTACTTTTCCTTCTGGGGTGATACCACTGACATACGAAACAAGTTGACCTGCTGTATTTTTTTTGACTCCTCCAATGAATAGCGAGCCATCGAAATTTTTCAATTTGTGCGTTGTAAGAGCTTCAAAAGTCACTGTATCACTGCCATTGATCTTTGTGATGCTAAGTGGCAACTTCTGCTTTTGGTAAGTTGCTTCAGTGATGATAACATTATCTTCTAATGCCTGATAGACACCTGATGCTAGCTTTCCGACATATTCATCTTGTTTTAGCAATAATTCATCAGATTCCGCTCGCACAAACCGACTGATTCCTTGCCTTCCTTGATAGCTTTGCTCGAGAAATTGAGGATACTTTAGCAGATTGTCTGCATTGTTTCGAGTCCTCACATTGAGTAAAAGAGTATCAGTATCTTTTATCTTATTGATCAGCTCACCATAGAGGAATAGTTGGCGGGTAGCGTCTTCTACCTCACTGGTTTCCAGATCTTTACTTTGTAATTCTGTGTGAATCATATCATGTTTTGCCTCCTTGAAAAGAAATAGGGACTCGATGACTGATTGAAGGTCAAATTTTCTAAGCGTAAATAGCGTTTCTTTTGTGATTTTAAGCGGCTTAAAAGACTCTCGGATAAAGTCACTTTCTATTTGATCTAAACGCTTATTGATTCGTGTTTCTTCCTCCGTTAATGCTGTTCGCATCGATGCTATATTTTTTTGGATATAGTCTCGGGTTTCTGTGATCCAATCGGCATAGTTCCAGATAAGAATTTTTGGAATAAGAAAGTTTATTTCTGCGGACATTCCATCTAAGCGATAGACCTCGAGGTCTGATATGATCATTTCCTGATCATATCCAATTGGGAAAGTGTCGATGGCTGCACGATAATTCTCAAAAGCAACAAGCGATTTTTCATACTCTTCAGTAATGCTTTGGAAGGACTGCTCCATTTCATCATCATATAGCAAATAGAGATTGTTGATTGTTGTATACTCCCCTAGCAGCTCAGTATATAACTTGTGAGAAGCATTATAATGAGTGAAGCTTGCTGTAAAACTCTCATAAACACTGGGAGCATTAGCTAGAAATTGTTGCAGTTCTGGTATGCTAGCATTGATTAGGCTGTTCAGCGTATCGTAGCCTACTTGGATTCTGCCTTTGCTGTCATATTTTCCAAAATTTGAATAGTGCTCTTGGTTCTTTTTCACGTCTTTCTCGTCCACCACTCTTTTAGCCACAAGCATGTTTTCTAAGGCTTTCCGTGCATTGCCAAACTTGTATGGGTAGTCTGTCAAGATATTACTGTCCTTGAAGCGAGCATAATAAACCACGCCAAGCTGAAAGTAAATGCTAGCATTTTCTGGATCATCGATAAGGTAGATTTCTAGTGAAGCAGGAATACCTGATGAAGGCAATGATAAGATTCTTGGCAACGCGTCTTCATACTTTTGCAGCTTTTGGCTGAAGCCAAAAAAAGCGGATATAATTAACAGAGAAAGAAGTGTGTATTTTTTCATTAACGTACGATTAAATGCCAAGGATTGTGAGGACTACACGTCTATTTTTTGCTCGATTTTCATCTGTATCGTTAGGAAAAGCAGGCTGACTTTCGCCCAATCCAGTGACGACGAAGCGATCATCAGATATTTTACTTTCTACCATAAAATTGGCCACCTTTTGAGCACGGCGCTGTGATAGTAGTTGATTATACTCCGATGACCCTATATCATCAGTATGAGCCCCTACCTCCACACGCAAACTTGGGTTTTCGATCATAAGGGTGATCACACGTTCTAGCTCGGTATATGATATTGCATCTAGGTTATCAGAATTTGATTCAAATAGGATATCACGAAGTGTCAAGTCTGTTCCTTCTGTAAGAGGCTGCAGTGCAAGTTTGATATCGCCTCGTGTCACGATGCCTGTTGCTCCGGGCTGACCGAAGGCATCCAGATCCTCTACAGATGCTGCTGTTAAGATATCTTCTCCTTCAGGTGTCACTTCTATTACGGCGCTATTGAAGGCATATCCCTGATCACTGGTAGCTTCGATTTCGTATCGATCTCCAACTCGCAAGGCAACTGTTTCGTTTCCCTCTAGTTCGATCACTTCGTCTCTGTTACGATTGCGAATGCGTACTTTGGAGCGCACCCTACTGTTATTGCTAAGATCCGCGATGTTAATCGAGACTTCACGTTTGATCGGGACCATTTCGACATCATGGTTAAAGTCGCGATAGACAACCAGTCCAGTCACGTCAAGACTAAAGAACTCACTTTCGAAGTTTTCTTTGTCGATGTACACTTCATACTTTTTTCCAAGCGGTAAATCCAGCGTGATTTTCCCGTCTGTTTCGTTTTCGATGTCCATGATAAATCCAGCTGCTCCTGCTTCTTTAACTTTAATATTGGCGGCTATGGGCTCAAAAATGTCAATGTCGTACACATTGAGGAATAGTTTCGCAAAGGAGAAAAGTTCGATGTTTTGTACGAGCTCGTCGTATTCGTCCTTGTCTTTTAAATCATAGAAATACGAGCGAGATGTATAGCCCGCCTTTTTGATTTCGACGTTATAATTATTACCGACAGGCAGTACAAGAGTATAATTTCCATTATTGGCGTTATTGGTCATCTTCATGACTTCACGTGAGGTGAACGCATCGCTTACTATGATCTCAGCTTCTATGCCCTGACCTGTATCTCCATCTCTGATCGCTCCTTGTATGACATTGTTTTTAAATTGTTGAAGATGCGGAGGTATCTCTACTGAGTAGATGTCTTTGGAGTCGTACACATAGTACAGCAAATCACCTTGCGCTGAAATACTAGTAAATTGGTCACTGTTAGCCGTGTTGATGAACTCCAGTGGTTTGGGTTTTCCCCAATCACCTATCTCATCCAATTGAATTTGGTACAGGTCATAATCTCCTAACCCTCCCAGTCTGTTAGAAGCGAAGATCAATGTCTTATTATCTGCCATAATTCTGGGGGCTTTTTCACAATCCTGATTGATAGGGTATGGAAGCATAATCGGTTCGCCCCATGATCCATCACTTTGCTTTACCGACTTGAAAATGCTGTAGCAGGCTTTATTCTCCCACATATCAGCAATTTCGTCGTTGCTTAAAGGATTATACGTCTGCCTGACAAAATAGAGCTCGCGACCGTCAGCGGAAATGGAAGGGAATCCTTCGTAACCAGTTGTATTAATGGGGCCTCCGATATTCTTAGGAGATGTCCAACCTTCGTCCGTTCTGGTTGAATAGTAGATGTCCTCTCTGCCGAGACCTTCGCGAAATGAAGCGAAAAAAAAGAGAGTATTGTTATCGAAACTGAGACTGGGGCCTCCAATAAGGTCAGTCGCATCACCATAGGAATTAATATCAGTTAAGGAAGTAGGGTCTGACCAGACACCTTCCACTAGCTGAGATTCATAAAGCCAGTATTGACCCGACTTGTTGGATTCGAAGATCATGGTCTTTCCATCGGCAGATATAGAAGGCGCGTAGTCAATCTTCTCTGTATTGACAGCATCTACAGGCTTTGAGGTACTTCTGTAATAATTGATAGTATCAGAGAGCGTCTGCATCACTGGAGGAGAGGTCTGAGACATCAGTCCTAGTGAAAACAGCAGGACCATCTGAAAAATTATGAGTCGCTTCATTAGTGGTTAGGCATTTTTCATTTCACTTATTTTCCCAGAATGACAAAGGCACCCCAGAAGTACGGTTTTGGGTAGTCTTTTTTAACTGACAGTATAGCTTCGTTAAAGGCATCCGTCTTGGTTTTACCAGAAAACCACTGATTGTAGAATTCAGACATTAGAAGCTGAGTTGTTTCGTCATTGACCTTCCAGAGGCTCATAATCAAATTTTGAGCTCCTGCCACTAGGAACGATCGCTGTAGACCGTAGACACCCTCGCCATTTTTAACTTCTCCTAGGCCGGTCTCGCAAGCAGACATGACTACGATATCTGTATTGTCGAGATTCAGGTTCATGGCTTCATATGCGGTTAAGATCCCATCTTCATCTCCAGGTATATCTTCATTCCGAATGGTGTTTTCTGACCCAGCAAACAGAAGTCCTGAACGCATCAGAGGGTTGTATTTTTGACTTCTACTGCCCAGCCCCTCATTGTCTTCTTCGGAAAGAGGGATGTCTTCCAAAAAGAATCCGTGAGTCGCCACGTGAAAAATCTTGGGGCTTTGCATTTTCTTTATATTAACCTCACTGGCCTGATCTCTAGTAAACGAGCTGTATTGCCACGACTTTTGCGTCATTATATCAGTGATATTGTTTAATTCCACCAACGTGCCAGGTAACTCCGACACATTATCACCAAAACTATATCTCATACCTTCCGTATCAGCTACACCTCCAGCATCGGCTATCACGGTATTGGCCAAATTGTACGCAGGATAGCCAAAGACTTGTGCTGTATTGTTAGGGTTTTGGGGTTCTGGTGCTGCGACCAGTTCTTTGGTGTTGCTTAGCAGTCTGATCGTATATTTATCTATGACGTATTGTTCTTCCTCTGGATCAAAGAGTGTAGCAATATTGACTTTATTGAAAATTCCATCTGCAGATAAGTACACGTTGGAAGTGTTTTTAGGAAGAGCTTCGTCAATAGCTTTCCAAAATTGATTGTAGGACTTCTTATCCTCAATTTTGTAAACGATGGAATTTTTGTAGGTTTTGAACCCTTTGCCCTCGAGTTCGTCTCCGTTAGAAATGAGCACGAGCTTAGGAGCATCTGTTGATTGGGGGCTAACGATAAGATTGGCATACAGAATTGAATCATTCTTTAGATTCTTTCTGATTCGGATAACTTCTATGGCAGCTTCTTGGTCTCCAAGTGTTGCCTTGATATCGCGCCATGTGTTTCTCGATTTCTCAAACTCAGAAGCAAAAAGACTTGATTTGAGTGACAGTTCTTTTTCCATCGTGTTGGATTTATCCTCCATGGCAGGAATATCGATATTGTTTTGAACGATTTCATCTTTTGATAAAGCCAGTGATTTGACGATGTTTTCTTTCAGGGCAATCCAGTCCTGAAACAGCTGGATGAGTTGCTGATCGCCACTGCTTAGTATTCGATTTCGCACCTTGTTGGTGGCATTGAGTAGCAAGGCTTTGGTAGCCAATTGGAGATCATAGATTTCGCCCAGTAAGGCATTACGGGTCGATTCATCTCCATAACTGCGTCCAACGTACTCAATGGAGAAATCCATATAAGCGTCAAAAATAGGCTTTATCTTACTGTAAAAGGCACTTTTTTCATTTTCGCTCAAGGAAGGGAAATACTTTTGTATGTCTTCTAGGTATTTGCTAATGACAATTTTATAATTCTCACGAGCGGTTTCGAAATCACCCGTCTTTTGCGATATTGAGGCCAGACCGTATATTGAGTACGTGTAGTCAGGGTGGTTTTCACCAAGTATCGTTCTCCTAATGGTCACTACTTTTTCGTAGTAGATTTTGGCTTGATCAAGGTTTTCAAGGGCTTGTTCCAGTACTGCCAAATTATACAGGGTTAAGGCATAGGATGGGTGACTCTCACCAAATGTGTTCTTGTAGATTTTAAGTGTAAGTAGGTACGCTTCTTTAGCTTCATCGTAGGCTTGGGTAGACTCGTACAATGCTGCTAGATTATTAAGCGTCTTGGCATAGGAGGGGTGGTTCTCCCCCAATATCTCCTTATCGATCTCGAGGACTTGCTCAAGTGTCGTTTTTGCTTTTTCAGTATTTCTTTCTAACTGGTACAGAGAAGCTAGATTGCTAAGCGCAGCTGCGTAGTCAGGTGTAAATTTTCCGACTGTTTTTTCGTATACAGACAATGCCTCGGTGAAAAGAGGTTTTGCTGCATTTACATTTCCCATCTTCTGATATAATAGCGCTAGGTTATTGATTGCAGCACCATACAAGACGTGCTGGTTTCCTAATGAGGCTTCGTAAATTTCTTTGGCTTTTAAAAAGTATTCTTCTGCTTCTGGGTACTCCGCAATCAGTTTCTTGATGTTTCCGAGGTTCACGTAAGTGTATGCTAGAGACGGATCTGTGCTTTCTAGTAAACGCTCCTTTGTTCCATTGACTTCAGTGAGGATTTTTTCAGCATCAATGTATCGAGCAGTTGCGCTGTAGAGCATGCCCAGATTCTCGTAAGTAGTTAAGTAATCTAAATTTTCTGGGCCATAGGCTGCTTTTTTGATACCGACTGCATCAATGAGGTAGCTTTGAGCAGCATAATATTTACCCTGCAGCTGTAGAAGGGAGGAATAGTTTGATAGGATCGTACCATACTCTGGATGCTTGGTTCCGTATGCTTTCGCAAAAATGGGCATTGCTTCAGCGTACACTTTTTCTGCTTGGTCGTATTGACCGACTTCAGTAAGTATGCCAGCGAAAGTATTTTTAGCAAAAGCGGATTGTATGGATTGGCCTCCGAATGTTTCAGTAGACTGATTTACGGCTTTTTGGGCAGTGGACTGAGCGTCGATATATTTTCCTTGTCGAGAAAGTGTCTTTGATTGCTGATTGTAAAGGGAATATAATTTGGCCGTTTGCTTTTGTTGATTCGCCTCGGCGATAGCTAAAGAAATTTCCTCATAGGCCAAATCAAGATTACCCTGAGATAAGCCGATTTTACTTATCCCTTCTAGCGTATTGATGTACGTCAGGTCTTTTATCAATCCCAATCCTGAATAAGTACTTTTTACTTCTTTTAGAATTTCTAATGCTTTGGCCCACTCTTGCTGCTGAATTAGCAGATTTCCATAATTAAAGGCTGTGTAAACAAAAGACTCAGGATCCTCTTCTTTCTTCACAAGCCTGCTTGCATACGTGTCTGATAACAGATGCTGCGCTTCTTCGTAGGCACCTACTTTTTGTAAATCGATAGATAGATTGTTCTCTGCGATTGTAAATTCTAGACTCTGATCTTCTCCAATATCTGTCAATGTGGAGAGAGCTGTTCGGTACTTTCCTACAGCTTCACTATATCTGCCTAAGTTATCAAGTGCATCTCCGACCTTGATGAGTATTGCCCCGTATTCAAAGTTAGGTGCATCGTATGCGTAACCTTCTTCCAGTACCTGATATCCATCGAGCGCAGCTGCAAAATTCCCTTTTGAGGCTTGAAGAGATGAGTAATTGTATAGAATGTTGTAGTAGTCATACGGTATCTCTAATGCTTGCTCAAGTACTTCCATAGAGGAGAGTAGCAATTGTTCTGCACGGTCGTCCTGTTTCAATTGAAATAGCGATACCCCTAGATTTCCCTGATTGATAGCTACTTCGACAGACCCAGGTCCATACAAATCTTCACTTAGGGCCAGAGCAGCTGTAAGTAACCGCTCCGCTTCTTCATATTCGCTTCTACTGCTTCTAATTAAGGCAAGGTTAGCCAATGCGGTAGCGTAGGTGTCCTCCATGTCAAGCCCTAATGCTTGCAGCGTTTCGATTTCAGCTGTAGCAAATGTCACAGCATCATCTACTTCAAAAAGCTCGTAACAGACAACAGACAAATGCCTCTGAATAGCGGCTACATTTTTGTGCGGAGTCGTAACCTCATTCTGAAACATAGTAAGAGCAGTCTGACCGTATGCTTTCGATTGCTTGAGCTCATAGTTATCGTAGGCTTCTAAAGACAAATTATATTGCACTAGCCAATCCTGTGCTTGTATGCTGTAGCTCAGAAGGCTAAAGCTTATGAGAAATAGTACTTTCAATGAGTTAGTTGGTTGGTTTGGTGGAATTTGTCCAAATTTCAATATAGCAATTACTTCAAATCAATCAAAACTATCTAATCCTTAATGCATGTCCCAAATATTTTTGTGAATAAGCGGTTTTTCTGTCTAAGTGTGAATTGCGCGAGTTGATTAACTAAAATAGTATGCATGCATACTATCTAACAAAGTTCTGTTATCTTCGAAAAACAATGAATGTCTCTCAAAAGAAGTTTGAAGAGACTAATGATAGGTGTTAAGTAGCGTATTTTTAGGTGTTCGATCAAAGAAATATTTATGATCCTTTATTTCCCCAAGGAATTAGCCTTAAGATGGTTAGAAATCAGAAAACCATCAATAGGATGGCTTTGATGTGGTGCTGAGTGGATTTGATCGGAGTGGCGGACCACCCATCGACGCAGATAATTCAGGTAATGGCTTATGAAAAACCAAAAAAGCCATCCCGAAGGATGGCTTTGATGTGGTGCTGAGTGGATTCGAACCACCGACTCACGGATTTTCAGTCCGATGCTCTACCAACTGAGCTACAGCACCTGAAAAAGTGGATGCAAAACTAGAAAAATAATAGTTAGCTCCAAACAATTTTGAATGAATAAATAATTGGAACAAAAGTGATGAGTTTTTTACCTCAAATTGTGTTTTTAGTTGTACTTACTGTTTTTGTATGGCTTGTAGCAAAACGTGTCCTGCGTATTAAATCTAATATCAACCTAGGAAGGCCTCTAGAGATAGAAAAAGACCCAAAGCGTTGGCAAAACTTGATCCTGATAGCGTTTGGTCAACAGAAGATGTTTCAGCGATTTCTTCCCGCGATTTTTCATCTTTTTATTTATGTGGGTTTTGTGTTGATCAATATTGAAGTCCTTGAAATTATCTTGGATGGCATTACAGGTCAGCATAGACTTTTTGCGCCTTTTCTAGGCGTGGCCTACAGTGGATTGATTTCTTTTTTTGAAGTTCTTGCTGTATTGGTCATAGTTGCCTGTGTCATTTTTTTCTTTCGAAGAAATGTGACAAAGGTCCCGAGGCTCACAATGCCAGAAATGAAAGGCTGGCCTTCTCTTGATGGAAATCTGATCTTAGTCATCGAGGTTGTGCTAATGTTTGCTATTCTTACAATGAATGCTACGGATCAAGTTTTGCAAGCCAGAGGTATCTCAGGATACACACTTACAGGAGGCTTTCTAGTTTCATCCAGTATGACGGGTCTTTTTTCTGGACTATCCGATTCTGCACTTATATTGGCAGAGCGAGCTGCCTGGTGGTTTCATATCGTGGGTATTTTTGCTTTTGCCTTATATGTCACTTACTCAAAGCACCTTCATATCTTCATGGCTTTTCCTAATACCTATTTTGGGCGTATCAAACCTAGAGGTCAAATGGATAATATGGATGAGGTGACCAATGAGGTAAAGATCATGTTGGGCATGCCAGTTGAAGGAGATCAAGCACCACCTCCAGAAGGATTCAAATTCGGCGCAAAAGATGTATCAGATCTGAGTTGGAAAAATGTGATGGATGCTTACGCATGCACAGAGTGCGGCCGATGCACAAGTGAATGTCCTGCTAATATTACGGGTAAAAAGCTTTCACCTCGGAAAATTATGATGGATACGAGAGATCGGGCCGAGGAAGTAGGAGGACTCATCGCCGCTGGACAGCAAGAAAAAATTACAGCAAAAGCATTGCTCGAGGACTACATTTCTAAAGAAGAGCTAAACGCCTGTACCAGTTGCAATGCCTGTGTCGAGGCTTGCCCCGTATCTATCAACCCCTTAGATATAATTCTACAAATGAGACGCTATGTATCGATGGAGGAATCTGGCTCTCCAGCCTCTTGGAATGCCATGTTTCAAAATGTAGAGACAAATTTTGCCCCTTGGAAATTTTCAGCGCAAGACAGATTTAATTGGGCAGATGAATTAAAGAAAGAACAATAATAAGCACCAAATATGTCAGATATTAAAATACCAACTGTTGCAGATCTAGCCAACGAAGGCAAAGTCCCAGAAGTCCTTTTCTGGGTAGGATGTGCCGGGTCATATGACGATCGTTACAAGGCCGTCACAAAAGCTTTTGTAAAAATATTGAATAAAGTGCAGGTTGACTTTGCCGTGTTAGGGACAGAAGAATCATGCACTGGCGATCCTGCAAGAAGAGCAGGCAATGAGTTTCTTTTTCAGATGCAAGCCATGTCTAATATTCAAGTGATGAATGGCTACGGGATCAAAAAGATCGTGACTGCCTGTCCACACTGCTTCAATACCCTAAAGAATGAATACCCCGAATTAGGCGGTACCTATGAGGTCATACATCATTCTACTTTTTTGCAGCAATTGATTGATGAAGGTAAAGTGATGCTCAAAGAGGGAGGCGGGTTTAAAGGCCGTAAAATCACTTTTCATGACTCATGTTACTTAGGCAGAGCAAATAATGTTTATGAGGCTCCAAGAAAGGTACTAGAAGCGTTGGATGCAGAGCTAGTGGAAATGAAACGATGCAAGACCAAAGGACTTTGCTGTGGAGCTGGAGGGGCACAGATGTTCAAGGATGCCGAGCCTGGAAAGAAGGAAATCAATATTGAGAGAACAGAGGAGGCATTGCAAACAGGCGCAGATACTATAGCTGTCGGTTGTCCGTTCTGCCTTACGATGATGAGTGATGGTATCAAAAACAAGGAAAAGGAAGGGGAAGTAAAAGTAAAAGATCTCGCTGAACTGATTGCCGAGGCGGAAGGTTTATAGCCATTACATCTCAGAACTTATCTCCTATCTTTGTAGTTTAACATGCTAAAGATAGACTATGCTAGCTTCACTTGAAATCATGCCTGACCATGCTCGTTTATGGGTATATCAAGCTGATCGTGTACTGAACCAAATTCAGATTGACTTTATTCAAAAGCATACTTCCACTTTCGTAGAAAACTGGGCTGCACATGGTAGCGGGTTGACAGCAACCTTTGCCATTGAGCATGATCAGTTCCTTGTCCTAATGGTAGACGAGTCCAATGCCGGAGCCAGCGGCTGCAGTATTGATTCAAGCGTTAGCTTCATTCGTCAAATGGAATCAGCATTGCAAGTGTCCTTTTTGGACCGATCTAAAGTGGCTATTATGAAAGATGACCTAGTTGAGCTCTATGAGATAAGCCAAGTCAAGTCCAAGATTGAAGCGGGAGAGATCACAGCTGATTCGACTGTTTTCAATAATGCTGTGTCTACATATGGCATGTGGAAGTCTTCATGGAGGCAGGTGGCTTCTGAAAGTTGGATGAAGCGATTCTTTTCGTAGAGACCGGTCAATAGATCAAGTTTATGCACTTAATGAAAGCCTATACAAAGTGAGAATTATCACTAAAATGAAGCAGATGCAGCGATTTTTGATTGTTTGGGTGATGATTGTATTTTCCGCTTGCAGCTCTGTGTATAATGTGATGGACAAAGGAGACTATGATGTCATCATATCGAAGTATGCCAGCACCATCAATAAAAATGAACCAGAAATCAACTATCAGGTCGCTGAAGCTTACCGAAAATCTAACAGGATTCAAGAGTCTGAAGCTTTCTATGAGCATGCCGTCGAAGAAGGAGTCATTGAGCAGGATGCCTTCTATTACTATGCTAAAGCGCTAAAGGCCAATCAAAAATATGATAAGGCTTTGGATGTTCTAGAAGATGCTCTGCCTAGACTCACTAGTCAAACTGTAAAGGCGCTAGTAGAAAATGAGATTGTTAACCTGTCTTCTGTTGAGGAATTAAAAAGTGCTGAAACGTATTTTCGAGCTAAAAACCTGGACGAAATCAACACTAATTTTGCGGAGTACAGCCCTGTTTTTATCAATAACTACTTGTATTTCACATCCAATCGGTCAGGAGGTAGGATTTACAAAGCGACAGGTACACCATTCTTGGATATTTATCGCGTTCAATCCAAAGGAGCAAATATTGATGCAAGAACGCTGGAACAGCTTCCCCCTTCTATCAATGATCCCGAGATCAATGAAGGGAGTATCGCCATAAGCGCAGATGGGATGTCCATCATTTTTGCGAAAGGGAACAATGGAAAGGCTACAGGAAATGAAGAAGTAAATCTTTACTTCACGAGGTATCGGAATGGGCAATGGCTAGAGCCAAGACCCATTGCCATCAACGATCCTCGATCTTGGGATAGCACCCCTGCACTTAGCCCTGATGGGACTACATTGTATTTTTCGTCTACAAGGCCAGGAGGTATTGGCGGTATGGATCTGTATTCGGCAAAGCTCAACCGCAGAGGTAGATGGGTAGACGTCCGTAATCTTGGCCCTGAAATAAATACGCCTGGAAACGAAATGTTTCCCTTCATCTCTGAAGACGGGAATCTTTATTTTTCTTCTGATGCCCACCCGGGACTGGGCAAGATCGATATTTTCCGAGCGGTGAGAAGAGGAGGACTAGTGCAGATCCAAAACCTTGGTAGGCCGATGAATAGCGAGGCTGATGACTTTTCTTATTATGAATTCAATTTAACACGTGGATTCTTTTCTTCTAACCGTAAAGGAGGGAAAGGGGATGATGATATCTACACGTTTGTTAATGATGATCCTGACCTCAAAGTTGTGAATTACTTCCTTACCGGAAATACAGTCAGCTCCGATGAGTCAGGTGCTGAAATAGCTCTATCCAATTCAAAAGTTTTACTTGTTGCCGAAGATGAAACGGTGATTGACGAGTCATTTGCAGATCAAAATGGGAATTTTCGCTTTCGTGTATACCCGGAGGAAAAGTATTTTCTAATTGCAGAAAAGACAGAATATTTTACTACCCGTAAAATTTTCAGCACTATTGGACGCAGCATTCAAAAAGATACTTTGACAGAGTTTATTACGAATGTAGATTTTGAGACAAAAATACATCTTGACCGAATCGTTCTTGAAAAACCAGTAGTACTGAACAATATCTACTACGATCTCGATAAATCAGACATTAGAGCGGATGCAGCAATAGTTCTGGACAGCCTAGTGATGATTATGGAAGACAACCCGGATATATATGTTGAGCTAGGCTCTCACACAGATGATAGAGCAGGGAATGATTATAACATGGATCTATCATGGAATAGGGCACGCTCTGCAGTAGGTTATATTATTCAAAGTGGTGTAGATCCTGTTCGAATCGTGGCCAAAGGGTATGGTGAGTCCAGATTGTTGATTAAGGCAGCTGTAATGGAAGAGGATCATCAGGTTAACCGTAGAACTGAGTTCAAAGTACTACGCTATAACCCAAAATCTAGGCAAGATGATTTGGCACCAGAGCAGGAGCTAGATGAATATGACCGCTTCTTTGACAACTCTGAGGGCGGTCGTTAATATTCAGTATGTCCG
This sequence comes from Cyclobacteriaceae bacterium, assembly GCA_047627515.1. Lineage (GTDB taxonomy): Bacteria > Bacteroidota > Bacteroidia > Cytophagales > Cyclobacteriaceae > JAYPLE01. Next base: position 45,823 of record JBLHTU010000002.1, read on the forward strand.
CTGGGAATTTTGCGCATATTCGATTCTTCTTCAGTACTAGATCGATCCGGTCTGTCGGTATATTTTTTTGCGTTAATAGTTTTTTGTTTGGTAACTGGGTCACTCGTATACCAGATGTAAAGGCCGCTATTGGTCTTTCAGAGGCAGAGTTAGGTCTTGCCCTCCTTGGTGCCCCAATCGGGTCAATGCTACTAATGCCTATAGCTGGTTGGCTCAATGATCGAATTGGGCTTGGCCGATCCTTAGTGATATCGGCACTTTTTCACATACTATCCCCAGCGTTGCTTTCGTTGACCAGTTCATTCTGGACTCTTTTTGCGGCGATGGGTTATTTTGGGTTGACCAATGCTTGGATGGATATCGCAATGAATGCGTCCGCAGCGATTCGGGAGCGCAAACTTGCGCGGCCCGTTATGTCTTCTTGTCATGGAATGTGGAGTTTAGGAGCTATGCTGGGCGCTGCCAGCGGAAGTATTGCATTGTGGATCGAGTCGGCGGTTCCAGTACATCTATCTATCGTGACAGTAGCTAGTATAGTTTTCATCATTTTATTGGTCAAAGATATTATTCACTTGCGGGAGGTTAAAGTTGCTTCTGATCGACTCATTGCTTTTCCCAATTTTCACCTAGTACTTTTATCGACGATAGCTTTTTGTGTAATGATTAGCGAGGGGGCTATGGCCGACTGGAGCGCTCTTTACATGCAGGAAACCTTACATAGCCCAGTTCTGCTAGTCGGTTTAGCGTATGCTGTTTATTCTTTTTTGATGGCTTCAGGGCGTTTTATGGGTGATGCGATCATTCCTGCTATTGGAAAAAAGCGGATTGTGGTTTTCGGTGGTTTGATTTCATTTTTTGCCTTAGGAGCAACCTTGATAATAGCAGATCCTTGGTTTGCTTTGATTGGGTTTGGGCTGACTGGTGTAGGGTATTCATGCGTGATACCGGTCATCTTCTCTGCTGCAGCAAATGAAAAAGGATTTAGCGCAGGAGCAGGCATCGCGAGCGTGACCATACTCGCCTACACGGGATTTCTTTTGGGTCCGCCTTTGATCGGAATAGTGGCGGAAGCCCTTTCGTTGACAGTTGCATTGGGTGTGATTGTACTGCTTTCAGGTATGGTTGCATTGATTGCTTCTTTGATTCGGTTTAAGTAACGATATTTGTATCTATAAACTCATTATATGACTGACCGGTATAATCAAAGAGGTGTTTCTGCCAAGAAAGAGGACGTCCATTCAGCGATCAAAAACATAGATAAGGGCCTTTACCCCAAGGCTTTTTGCAAGGTTGTGTCTGATTATATTTCAGGAGACTCAGAGTACTGCAATATAATGCACGCTGATGGTGCTGGGACTAAGTCATCGCTTGCATACATGTATTGGAAAGAAACAGGAGATATGAGTGTCTGGCGAGGTATCGCTCAAGATGCGATTGTCATGAATCTTGACGACTTGCTTTGCGTCGGTGTCACTGATAATATTATTCTTAGTAGTACGATCGGGCGTAATAAGCTTAATATTCCTGGAGAGGTGATCGCGGAAATCATTGATGGGACGGAGGAGTTTCTGAGCATGATGAGAGACATGGGTGTAGGGATTCACTCCACGGGTGGAGAAACAGCTGATGTCGGTGACTTGGTGAGAACGATTATCGTAGACAGCACTGTGACATCGCGATTGGCGAGGAGGAAAGTTATCACCAATGAGAATATCAGTGAAGGAGATTTAATTGTAGGTCTTTCCTCTTTTGGTCAGGCGATTTACGAAACAGATTACAATGGAGGTATGGGGAGTAATGGCCTCACTTCAGCACGACATGATGTATTTCACTCTATCTATCGAGAGAAATATCCTGAGGCATATGATTCTAATGTTGAACAAGCTTTAATTTTTTCAGGGTCAAAGAAATTGACAGATGAGATCGATGGTAGTCCTTTAGATGCGGGCAAATTAGTCCTATCTCCTACCCGAACGTATGCGCCAATCATAAAAGAGATCCTGCGAGAAGAGCATGACAGGATACACGGGATGGTTCACTGTAGCGGTGGAGCACAGACGAAAGTTCTCCATTTTATTGATAATCTAAGAATTGTAAAAGACAGTTTGTTTGAGGTGCCCCCGCTTTTTAATTTGATCCAAAAGGAAAGCGGAACAGATTGGAAAGAGATGTATCAAGTCTTCAATATGGGTCATCGATTTGAGCTGTATGTTCCAGAGGAGATTGTGGATGAATTGATTGAAATTTCGGAGTCTTACAATGTGTCTGCCAAAGTGATTGGTCGCGTGGAAACCAGTGATAAACCTGAGGTGGTTATCCAGTCTGAGAAAGGCGTTTTCTTTTATCACTAAATCTTAGTAAAACGCATCTTTTAGATGCTTGATTTCTTGTGTTTCAAGGTTGATTGAAATGATATCAAAGCGAATATCTTTTGTCCAGTTAATTGCATGCAGGTAGTTGTCAGCAGTCTGTATGATCAATTGTTGCTGTTTTTCAGTGACAAATGTTTCAGGCAAACCATAGGACGTATTGTTGCGGGCTTTGACCTCGACGAACACTAATAGCCTGTTGTCATATAATACAATGATGTCCAGCTCACCTTTTCCAAAGCGGAAGTTCTGCTCTAGAATTTCATACCCGTGCTCTTTCAGGAAAGTGACACTTAATTCTTCGCCAATTCGTCCAGTTTCTTGATTGGTCATGACTTTAATTTACTGCTAAAATAAATTATTAGACCGTTTTATATAAATTAGGGGGCATCCTTTTGAGGTAAGCGCGGCTTTAGTTTATCCCACAAAGGTAAAATTCCAATGAAAGAAGCTACTTTATGAACCCAATTAAGCAGAGTCTATTGACTGAACCAATTGGTTGATTTACTTTGTTGCACTATTATGTCAGTGAGCAGTCATGCCAATCAATAAAACTACCGAATTCATTCATCTAGGAACCAAAGACTATCAGGAAGCTTGGGACTATCAGGAATCATTGTTTAAGCAAACGATTGACATCAAGATTGCCAATCGAAAGCGATCAAAGGAAGACCAGAAACAAACAGCTAATTACCTGATTTTTGTTGAACATCCGCACGTATACACGCTTGGAAAAAGTGGTAAAGAAGCCAACTTACTATTGGATGACCAAGGTCTGATAGACAAGAAGGCAACATACCATAAGATTAATCGAGGAGGTGATATTACCTATCATGGTCCGGGTCAGATTGTTGGTTATCCGATTATAGATCTAGATAATTTCTTTACCGATATCCATAAATACTTGCGGTATCTGGAGGAGGCAGTGATTCGTACGATGGCTGAGTACGGTATGGAAGCAGGTCGAATAGAAGGGCTTACTGGAGTTTGGTTGGATTATGATGACCTAAACAAAGCACGGAAAATATGTGCACTGGGCGTCAAAGCCAGTCGATGGGTGACAATGCATGGCTTCGCATTTAATGTAAATACTGATTTGAATTATTTTAGTCACATCATTCCATGCGGTATTGATGATAAAGCCGTGACATCTTTGCAGAAAGAGCTTAATCGAACAGTTGATATCGTCGAAGTAGAAGAGAAATTGAAGGCTCATTTGGCGGACCTTTTTGAAATGGACATCATTCAGAGTGATTTTTAAATAGCAACATTTATGATCAAAGACATCCCAAATCCAAAAGTATCTGATGTCGTAATGGCAGTAGCTAAAGAGGGACAAGACGAGTGGAAAGTGTACCTTATCAATCGGAGCAAGGACGTATTGCATACTGTGCTCGTGAATTCCAGAGGCTATGGTGAGAAAGACGGCACGGAGCAAAAGACAAGTACGCTAAGACACATGATTCCTCATCTAGAAGCAGGAGAATATGGTCTAGTAGAACCATTAGATTCGTCAGTTTTTCATTTAAACAACGAATATTGGCTGAGTTACTTCATCGACAAGCAACTCTTTGACAAAAAGTACATTTTCGTGCCAGACTCGGTAAAAGAGGATAACCTCCTTTACATAAAAGAGCTTGATAAAATGGGTATTCTCCACCTTTGATGTATGGATAAGCGCCTTCAAAATATTCTAGTTATCGATATAGAAACAGCTAGTCAAGCTCAGTCTTTGGCTGATATGCCGGACGAAATGAGTAGTCACTGGCAATACAAGTCGCAATTCATTAGAAATGAAGATGAACAGACTGTAGATCAGTTGTTTTTTAGTCGAGCAGGAATCTACGCTGAGTTTGGAAAGGTCATTGTTATCTCTGTAGGGTTCTTCTATCAGATGGAAGATAAGCAGCTAGGGCTCAGGGTCAAAAGTTTCTATAATGATGATGAACATGTACTTCTGGCGGAGTTTAAAGCCTTTCTAATTGAAAAATTTGATCCTGAAACAGTCAGGTTATGCGCACATAATGGAAAGGAGTTTGACTATCCTTATCTTTGCAGACGAATGCTGGTCAATGACCTGGCCATCCCAGAAGTCCTTAACCTGACTGGCCGCAAACCTTGGGAGGTCCAGCACATAGATACGATGGAGTTGTGGAAATTTGGTGACCGCAAGAACTTTACGTCCTTGCATCTGCTTACTTCATTGTTCGGTATACCTTCCAGCAAGTCTGATATTGACGGTTCGCGTGTAAACGAAGTATATTACAATGAAAAAGACGGGCTGGAAAGAATAGCAGCCTATTGCTGTGGAGACGTGGTTGCCACTGCGCAGCTCTATCTAAGATTAAATAATTTACCCCAGATTGATTCACAACAAATCACGTATGTGAACAAACCTCTCGTATGAGTAGAAAAACACAAAATAAAGGAAAGTCTAAGCCTTCAAAAACATTTAAGACACCCCGCAATCTAAAAAGTGATTTGCGTGATTTTTTCTCTAAAGACCCAGAAGCTTCCTTCTCTTTTCAGCAGATTATCAAAGGAATGGGTCTCCGAGACGCCAAAAGTAAAAAAATCCTGAAGGATCTTATTTTTAGTCTTGAGTCCAAAGGTCAAGTCAAGAAAGATCGAAACAATCAATGGGTATCTACGATGGTACAGGAGTTGTATCAGGGAAGAATAGACCATGTTAACCCGAAATATGCTTATGTAATAGTCGATGATCTCGAAGATGATGTCTGGGTAAAAGCCGAAGACATGAAGTTCGCCGTCAATGGGGATATCGTAGAGATTCAACTGACTAGATCTGGGTCTAAGGACTATCGTGCTGAGGGCAAAGTGGAGAGGATCGTTAAACGAAATAAAATTGAATTTGTCGGTAGAATCGAGGTGTCTGAAAAATTCTCCTTTGTTGTGCCGGATAGTCGTAACGTACATTTTGATGTAATGGTCTTCCCAGAGAAGACCATGAAGGCAAAGCACAACGACAAGGTCATAGTACATATTGATACATGGCATGATGCAAAGAACAAGAGCCCAAAAGGCACAGTGACAGATATCTTAGGTCAGGCGGGAGAGCATGAAGCAGAGATACATTCCATCATGGCAGAGTTTGGACTGCCCTTCAAGTTTCCTCAGAGACTAGAAGATGCAGCGGCGAAGATCTCAGAAGAGATTACGGCTGATGAAATAAAAAGCCGACGAGATATGAGGTCAATCACCACTTTTACGATTGACCCAGCGGATGCCAAAGACTTTGATGATGCGCTGTCTCTGGAGCGCTTAGACAATGGTAGACTTGAAATAGGTGTCCATATAGCCGACGTTTCTCATTATGTGCAACCTGACACTATACTGGAAGAAGAAGCAAGAGATAGGGCGACGTCAGTGTACTTGGTTGACCGGACGATCCCGATGCTACCAGAAAAGCTGTCAAATGGATTATGTTCTTTGAGACCCAATGAGGATAAGCTTACTTTTTCTGCTGTATTTGAAATGGATGAGGAGGGCAAGGTCTTCAAGAAATGGTTTGGTAAAACTGTGATTCATTCGGACCGTCGATTTTCCTATGAGGATGCTCAGGAGCGAATAGAAAGTACGACGGGTGATTTTGCTGATGAGATTGTACTTCTGAACGAGATCGCAATGAAGTTACGCAGTCAGCGATTCAAAAAAGGAGCGGTCAATTTTGAGACCGTAGAAGTCAAGTTCGTTTTGGACGAAAAGGGGAAACCCTTAGAAGTGGTCCCAAAGGAACGCAAGGAAGCACATAAGATGATCGAAGAGTTCATGCTAATGGCCAATCGTGAAGTAGCCACTTTTATCTTTGAGAATAAAGAGGCTCGATCAACAAAAGAGCCAGCGACTTTCGTGTACCGAGTCCACGAAGATCCAGACCCTGAAAAGCTTCAAAATTTTGCTGCTTTTGCTGCAAGGTTTGGGCATAAGATGAATACCACGGATAATGTGGCCCACAGCTTGAACGAGTTGATGGAAAAGATAGAAGGTAAGCCAGAGCAGAATGTACTGGAGTCGATTGCTATTCGATCGATGGCCAAAGCCCGATACACGACAGACCCAAAAGGGCATTTTGGATTAGCATTCGAGCATTATTCTCATTTTACTTCTCCCATTCGGAGGTACCCAGATGTGATGGTACATAGACTGCTTTCGCATTATTTGCAAAAGGGAAAATCCCCTGATCCAGCGGGTTATGAGCAAGACTGTATGCATTCATCGGAGCGCGAAAAGAGAGCTGCGGATGCAGAAAGGGCTTCAATTAAGTACAAGCAGGTCGAGTTTATGGCGACCATGATTGGAGAATCTTTTGACGGAATTGTGTCTGGTGTGACTGAGTGGGGTATTTTCGTAGAGATTATTGCTACAAAATGTGAAGGAATGGTTCGGGTTGCAGACCTAGATGATGACTTCTATGAATTTGACGAAAAGAATTTTAGAGTAGTTGGCAAACGCAATAAAAAGATAATCACGCTAGGAGATAAACTTCATGTGCAGGTAGTAAGGACAGACATCGAAAGAAGAAATATTGATTTGATCTTGTCAGATGCGGAAACCGAATCAAACCAGACGGCGACTTAATCGTTGTATATACAAATCTAATATTTGCAATGAGCGTACCATATGAGATCCCTGTCCTTCAAAGTAAAATAAGGGACGAAATAGGGAAGTTATCTTTCGGACAATCTCCCGAAAACCTATATCAACCTATTGACTACATTATGTCCCTGGGCGGAAAGCGACTACGTCCACTTCTCACTCTGCTTAGCTACCAACTTGGGGGTAAAGATCCAATAGATATTGTCAGACCAGCCCTAGTTGTGGAGGTGTTTCACAATTTCACACTGATGCACGATGACATCATGGACAATGCTCCTATACGTCGAGGTCAACCTGCTGTCCATGAAAAATGGAATGAGAACGTTGCTATTTTAAGTGGAGATACTATGCTTGTCAAAGCATATGATATGTTACTTGAGTTGGACACAGCGATACTTCCTACAGTGATTAGACGTTTCAATCAAACAGCTGTGGAGGTATGTGAAGGCCAGCAGATTGATATGAACTTCGAGACCGAAGCAGAAGTGAGCGAACAGCAATATCTCGAGATGATCAGATTGAAGACGGCTGTTTTGCTGGGCTTCAGTTTAGAGTATGGGGGTCTTCTAGCAGGACTAGGTTCCTCAGTAGCGCAAGGGCTATATAGCATTGGAGAAAAAATGGGCATCGGTTTTCAATTGATGGACGATTACTTGGATGTCTATGCCGATAAAGCAAAGTTTGGTAAGCAAGTAGGAGGAGATATTCTGTCTAATAAGAAGACCTTTCTACTCATAGAAGCACTCAATAAGGCCAGTGTAGCACAGAAGAAAGAACTCACTAGATGGCTCGATGCTGAAGACTATATAGCGGAGGAAAAGGTAGCCGCAGTGACTAAAATATATAATGAAATAGGTATTCCTGAGCTGACAAAATCTAAAATGGATGCTTATTTTGATGAAGCATTTCTTTTACTGGAATCGCTTCCGGGCGATCAAAAAGCTAAAAATATGATAATCGAATTTACGAATCAATTGATGAATAGAGAAAAGTGATGATGTCAGCCTCGTTAGTTATCATAGTTGTCACGGTCCTTATTAGTTTCCTCGCATGGAATAATGGAAATCTTTACTACGGGTTCATGATGAATCCGTATGATATTTTCAGAAAGAAGCAATATTGGAGGATGTTAACGTCAGGGTTTATTCACTCTGGCTACGTGCATTTGGGTTTCAATATGTTCACCTTCTATTTCTTCGGAAGTATTGTGGAAGTGATCTTTGGACAGGTATTGGGCTCATCAGGGTCCATAGTTTTCATCCTTTTTTATCTCTCTGCTATCATCATATCCGATTTGCCTACGGCTATCAAAAATCGAAATATTCCTGGTTTCAACAGTTTGGGTGCGTCAGGAGCAGTATCAGCTATGGTATTTGCTAGCATCATTTATCTACCACTTAATAAGATTTATCTATTCGCGATCATCGGTATTCCGGGCTTTATCCTGGGTATCCTTTACATTATCTATTCGTACACGCAGGGAAGAAATTTATCTGGCAATATCAATCATCAAGCGCATTTGTACGGAGCGATCTATGGAGTTGTGTTTGCGATTTTTGTCTATCCACCGGCTGCAGAGCAATTTATCGAGCAGATTATGAGCTATCGCCCTTTCTAGTAGCGCGCATTGAGCAGCAATCTCTAAACATATTTTTATGGAGTTAAAAGTAGAATTCAGCTATCAGAAGCTAACCCTAGATAAGCTGGAGCAACGAGATCAGGCCTTATTTGAAAAGGCTGAGCAGGCGCTTCAATATTCACATTCCCCCTATTCACAGTTTAAGGTCGCTTGTGCAATCAGGCTGACTAATGGGGTAGTTATTACAGGTAGTAATCAAGAAAACGCCTCTTATCCGGCAGGACTTTGTGCGGAAAGAGTGGCGCTTTATGCTGCAAAATCCAGTCAATCCAGCCATGTGGAGACGATGATTATCATTGCGCGTAAGTCATCCGGAGAGAGCGCCGATGCAAATGCTTGCGGTAACTGCAGGCAAGTGATGGTTGAGTACGCATCGCTACAATCCGACCCTATTCGAGTATTAATGCAGCAATCAGATCAGGCGTTTATTCAGGTAAATGATGCCAAGGAACTCCTCCCTTTTCATTTTAATTCGGACGCATTAAGATAGCTTTGCCTTTCAACGGATTAAATGCATGGAAGAAGCGAAAAAGCCATCTCTCAACTTCATTGAACAAAACATTGAAAAAGACCTAGCGGCGGGTAAATATCAGCAGATCGTTACTCGGTTTCCACCTGAGCCCAATGGGTATTTGCACATTGGTCATGCAAAATCCATCTGCTTGAATTTTGGCTTAGCCGAAAAGTATAATGGAAATTGTAACCTAAGATTTGATGATACCAACCCAGAGAAAGAGGACACAGAATATGTAGACTCTATCAAGGAAAATATTCGATGGTTAGGTTTTGATTGGCAAGACCGAGAGTACTTTGCGTCAGATTACTTTGATACGTTGTATGATTATGCTGTTGCGCTAATCGACAAAGGGGTCGCTTATGTATGTGATCTAACCCAAGAGGAATTTAATCAGGTAAAAGGGAGCCCAACGGTGCCGGGTAAATCAAGCCCATTTAGAGAGCGGTCTGTTGAGGAAAACCAGATGCTTTTTGCTCAAATGAAAGAGGGTAAGTTCCAAAATGGGGAGAAAGTACTGCGTGCCAAAATAGATATGACTTCACCGAATATGCACATGCGTGATCCAATCCTATACAGGATCAAGCACATGGCGCATCATCGAACGGGAGACGCATGGTGTATTTATCCTACCTATGATTTTGCCCATGGGCAGTCAGACAGTTTGGAGAAAGTAACGCACTCTCTATGTACGTTAGAATTTGAAGTGCATCGACCGCTGTATGAATGGCTGCTCAAGCAGTTGGAAATATATCCTTCGAAGCAAACAGAGTTTGCTAGGCTGAACCTTAGCTATACCATTGTAAGTAAGCGTAACCTCAGAGAGCTGGTAGAGCTCGGTCATGTTGCTGGATGGGATGACCCAAGAATGCCCACACTTGCTGGTATTAAAAGAAGAGGATTTACACCAGCATCTATCAGAAAATTTGCTGAAACCATAGGCGTAGCAAGAAGAAATGGGATCACAGATGTTGCTTTATTAGAGCATGCAGTACGTGAGGATCTCAACAAAACAGCCAATAGAGTTTTCGGAATTTTGGACCCAGTGAAGTTGATCATCACTAACTGGGAAGAAGGGAATGTCGAAATGATGGATGCTGTGAATAACCCTGAGGATGAAGCGGCAGGTATTCGACAGATGCCTCTTACACGTGAGCTATATATCGATCAATCAGATTTCAAAGAGGATCCGCCAAGTCCTAAAAAATGGTATAGACTAGGGCCAGATCGTGAGGTAAGACTAAAATTCGGATACATTATCAAATGTACGGGCTACAAAAAGAATGACGAGTCAGGAGTCATCGAAGAAATATATGCCGAGTACGATCCAGAAACTAGAAGTGGGCAAGACACGAGTGGTAAAAAAGTCAAGGGGACGTTGAGCTGGGTTTCAGCTACCGAAGGCATTAGAAGTCTAGAGATACGTATGTATGATCGCCTATTCAAAACTGAAAACCTGAACGCTATTGATGACGATTTTAAGAATCACATAAATGAAGATTCGTTGGTCCTTAACCACAAAGCCGCTGTCGAGCCCTCACTAAAAGGTGCTAAGATCGGAGAGACTTTTCAGTTCGAAAGAATTGGTTATTTCAGAGTAGACGAAGACAGTACGGATGAGAAACTGGTCCTAAACCGCACGATTACTTTGCGAGACACATGGTCAAAGCAGCAATAGCTTAACGTTCTATTGCTTGCATCATCTTGTGGTATATGTCTGTATTTTGATATATTCCACCAAACAGCTCTGACCCAGGTCCATAGGCAAAGACAGGAATAAGGGTTGTGGAATGCCCACCTGTTGAAAAGCTAGGTGCTATCTCATTATAGTTCCCTTGATTTGACCCTAGAGTAAATCCGCCCGTCTCATGATCTGCCGTCACAATAACCAGCGTGTTGCCATCTTTTTGGGCGTAGTCAAGCACTTCACCAATGGTAGCGTCAAAGTCTAAAAGTTCAGTAATAAGGTAGTCTGCGTCGTTGTCATGACCACCCCAATCGATCTGTGAACCTTCGACCATCATAAAAAACGAACCTCCTTTATTATCTAAATAGCGGGACCCTTTGGTGAAAGCCTGAGACAAAAAGGCTCCTCTACCATCCAGCATTCTTGGCATGCCATCTTCGGCCATCAAAAATATCTGTCTTTTATCGAGGTTCATTTTTTCGGTGATAGTATCACTATGGACTTCGAAGTCAGCTGTTTGTAAGGCTTCAAAACTATTTTGGTTGTCGATGTTGCCAGAGAAATACTCTAAGCCCCCACCAGCAATAAAATCAACAGGAGATTCTGCTAGTTGCGCTGCAATTTCGTCTGCCATCCTACGGGACCGTTGATGTGCATAGAAGCTGGCAGGTGTAGCGTGCGTGATAGAAGACGTCGAAATGACGCCCGTATTCCACCCTTTATCAGAAACGATTTCTATGATTGTAGGAACGGAAATTGTGTCGCTGTCTACACCGATTGCCCCATTATAAGATTTCACACCACTGGCAAAAGCAGTGGCACCTGCAGCTGAATCAGTGATTTTTTGCTTGGCAGAGGAGGTGTTGATCAGTCCGATTGTGGAGAATCTACTAAAATTTGGCGATGACTCTTTATAATAATAAGCGGACGAGACCTGACTCAAACCCATTCCATCTCCAATTAATAAAATGACTTTTGTGGGTTTTGGCAAGTTAGGGGCAGATGATTCTGTGGGTGTATCACATGAATAAAGCGTGACAGCGAGGAGGATTATGATGATTCTTTTCATGAGAAAGGTATTTCTAGTTTATTTGGCGAATAGTTGCTCGATGTTTTTAAAAGCTTTGAATTCTAGTGCATTTCCTGACGGATCTTTAAAAAACATAGTCGCTTGTTCACCGGCTTGTCCTACAAAGCGAATGTAGGGGGCTATGATAAACTCAATGTTGACCTGCTGTAATCTTTCAGACAGAGATTGCCAATCATACCAGTCCAAGACAACTCCAAAGTGTGGTACGGGGACATTATGGCCATCCACGGGATTATGATCAGGTTCTGACACGTCGGATTTTTGACTTTTCACTTCATGGATGACTAATTGATGCCCGTAGAAATCAAAATCTACCCATTGGGAGTCGCTGCGTCCTTCTTCACATCCTAGGACCTTTCCGTAGAATTCTCGACATGATGACAGGTTCTGCACAGGAATAGCTAGATGGAAGGGGTTTAATTTTTTCATAGTTTATTGATTTACCAGTCTTTGGAGAGTGTTCTATCTATCTCTTTCTGTCGTGAAATGTATCGCCGGTACTGAGCAGGGGAGAGCAGCGATCTCATTTGCTTGTTCTTAACCTTTCTAATCTTCTTGATTTTTGATTTTCTCATATTATCCGGCATATCAGAAAGCATTATACGCATTTCTTCTTTATCGGCGTTCCTGGTGATGATTTGGTATTCTTTATTTTGATAAAAATTAAGGTCTAGTAGAGCCAGGTATGAATTTTGGGCTACTATAAATGCATCTCTATTCAAGTGATCTTTCGACTGACCACTTACCCATAGCGCAGAGCTGCTACACATAATTAAGAATGCCGTACGCCAGAAGATCAACATGAAACAAATGTAAATCGAAATGCAACATCAAGCCCTATGATTTCATCTGACAGGTAAGTCAGATGAAGGCTTTAGTATTAGATTGTATAAAAAAACTGTTTCTTTGATTTTATATGGTTAACAAAAACAACGAAGCGAAGACCCCAAATTGGCTGGTTGAGCTTCAACAAAAAAGTTGGGAGCCGGAAATATTACTTTCTGGTATTGTTCTGTATGGAATGTTTAAAATGCCGGACTTACTTGATCAATCTCTCTTGTTTTTTGAGACAAGTGTACTTGGCAGCGATTCTAGTTTCAACTTCATGGTGTATTCTTTGAAAGTTGGAATTTATTGGTTGATTGGAGGATTGATCTTACACTTGGTAAGTCGAGGGGTCTGGGTAGGTATGGTTGGATTGAGCTATACTTTTCCCAACGGGATTAATACGCAACGCTTAAAATATAAGGAACCGTTTGCCAGCAGATTGAATAGAACACCCGGGTACATTCAATCAATTGAAAACCTCGAGAAAATCAGCAGCTCGCTTTTTGCTTTATCGTTTTTGCTTTTTATGTGTGTGCTGGGTGCTTATGTATACATAATGGTATTAATTATTGTACCTGGTTACTTTTACGAGCAGGTTTTTGAATTCCCGAAAGAAGGACTTGTCGACAATATTTTCTCGTTTTACATTCTCGCTGTTCTTGTGATTGGCTTTGTATCAACGGTCGATTTTGTGACGATAGGCTTTTTCAGACGTTATAAATGGGTTGCTAAGATCTATTGGCCATTCTATTGGCTCGCAAGCCTATTGACTTTATCGCGGTTTTATCGCAGTGTATACTACGGCTTGATAAGCAATGTCAATAGGTGGGGCGTATTTACATTTTTTATTGTTTTCTGTTTTGCGACAGTTTTCATTTTTAATATGTCGAAAGAGTCCAGTTATCCAGGAGATGGTTTAAGCAGTATCACATACTGGAGCAATACCTTAGGTTACGGGGCATTTAACGGATATTACGATGACCAGAATCAGGAAAAATTTTCTGTTAGGGCTAGCATTCCCTCCGATGTGATCGATGGAAATGTGCTGAGATTGTTCGTAGTTGCACATGTAGACAATCAGGATTCTATTACCGCATGGACAAAAAAACTCCCTCAGAAGATAAAGTTTGATTCATTAAAAGGAGCTGCTAAGATGAGCGAGGCGGTTCGAACCTATTTTCGGGTAAAAATTGATGATTCAGAGTATGATGATCTGCCCATGAAATTTCACTTTAAATCTCATACACAACAGAAAGGTTATCTTTTTTATATCGATATATCTGGTCTGAATAGAGGCTTGCACGATTTGACTCTATCTGTACCACGAGGAGAATCCGCATTCCAGATTGCAGCTAAAATCCCCTTCTACAGAGATTTAAGATTAAATTCAGGATTATTTAAGGCCGAACCCTAGTCAACCGAAGAACAGTTTCTGAAACTCAAACCCATGCTGTCTAAAGGAGGAAGTCTCCGGAGAGTTCCGCGCCTAAATGACTGCAGGATCTCCATCAAAAAAAGCTGGGAGCTTGAAATATTACTGTCAGGGATTGTTCTGTATGTTTCATTTGACCGGATATTTGGATGAGTTTCTTGCCTATTTTAAGCTCAATATATGGTAGGCTTGAGCGCTACTTTTCCAAAAGGAGTCTCGAAGGGAAAGCTCTCATATAAAGGACGATTCGACGATCGAGTGAATAGAATGCCATCTATTATTCACACTATCAATCAACTTGAAAAAGTAAGTAGCTCTCTTTTTTCGCTCTATTTTATGCTTGTCAGGAGCTTGATTTGAGTGTATCTCTATATGCTGATACTGGTGATTGTTCCGTTGCTAGTAATGGTCCTGTTTTTTGGTGTGGATTACTCGAGTCAAGCGACAGCCAATTTCCAGTTTTATGTGGTAGCCGTTGTCTTAATAGAAGCTATTGCTGTTTTTGATTTTGTGTCTTCTCAAGAGAATCAAGTGGCTAGAACGAGTTTATAGGCCTGTGCAGCGGGTCATGAGCGTGCTTACACTTTCTAGATTTTACCGAAATGTCTACTATTGTATTTGCGAGTAATGTCAATAAATGGTGGCTATCGGCGCTTTTAATAACTTTTCTATTAGCAAGTTCTCTTGGAGCTGCTCTGACAAATTCAGATGGGTTTGGGGAGATTCTATTTCCAGATTAGAAAAATGGAAAAGACGTGAAGGTGGACTTGTCTATCCAGGGAACTACGATGATCAGAGTAAAGGCAAAGGCTCTTCGATTGCTAGCGTTCAATCTGATATCATAGATCGGGGGATACTCAAGCTATTTATTGTTGCTGATATAAAAGTGGAGGGTTTAATAAAGGAGTACGTCAAATATGACTCAATGTCGAGTGCTCAGCCACAAATGTTCAGAAGGGATATGAATTTAGCGACAATAGAAAAATTCTATCGTTTCTACATTGATGATTCTTTGAAATTAGATTATGAACTATTATTTCATTACAATACTGCCACGGAACAGAAGGGGTGCTTGGCATACGTATACGTATCATATCTGCAACGTGATTTACACAAGCTGAAATTGGCCCCTTCACCGACACTGATTGGAGAAGGTGCTTAGTCTATCATTGAGTTTTATAAAACCAATGCAGCAAACGCAGTATCTCAAGTACCCGGCGAAATTGGCGCCGATCAATATGTATTTAACTAGCATAAATGGCAATTATCAAAACAACGACAGAGGAACTAAGAGAAGGAGATATTGGGATGATCGGACTCCCTTGGGACACTAATAGCTCTTATCTCATGGGTAGTGCGGAGGCCCCGACAAAGATCATAGAAAGTATAGACTCCCCCTCGGCCAATTATTATACTGAGTCTTTGATCGACCTCAATGAGCACCCAAGGCTTAAATGGCTGGGCGATGCCGAACTTAATAATTTTATGGACATCGAGTCCCATTTGTCAAAGATTCTTAAGAAAGGTGCCATACCATTTTCTCTTGGTGGAGATCACTCTGTCGCCTATCCTGTTCTGAGAGCAGTAAGTAGACATGTGGGGAAAGTCACTATAATTCAGTTCGATGCGCACAATGATCTGTATCATGATTTTGAGGGAAATCCTTACTCCCACGCTTCACCTTTTGCACGCATCATGGAGGGAGACCTTGCAGCACGTCTCATACAAGTTGGCATCCGAACGATGACAACACATCAGCAGCAACAGGCATCTGACCTGGGTGTAGAAGTGTATTCAATGCAAGACCTTAATCTAGTTGACTTATCACAGATAAAGGAACCGCTTTATATCAGTTTTGATATGGATGTGTTGGATCCTGCATTTGCACCAGGTGTTTCACATCATGAGCCGGGTGGTATGAGTACTAGGGAAGCAATCAGCATGCTTCAGTCCATCAATGCGCCGATCGTGGGGATGGATCTAGTTGAGTACAATCCGCATAGAGATCCCACGGGAATGACTGGTATGGTTGCCGCTAAGATTGCCAAAGAAATGTTGGCTTTGCTACTTAGGTAGCCTAGAGATCATTTCTAAGCACTTCCAACGGTGAATGTTTTACCACATTTCTATTGTTAATAAGGCCAACAAATATGGAAATGCTGGTTACAGAAGCAAAAATGACTAAAATCTGTAGTGGATCTGGAATGAAAGTAAATTCAAATACAAATTTGCCGAGCAAAGTAGTGAAGATACTTGCTAAAAAAATACCAGAAAAAGCACCTAAGGACCCCAAAAACGCATATTCGGCAAATGTAATTTTCCAGAGCTGAAAGCTTGAAGCACCTAATGTTCTCAATAGAACACTTTCTTGCATGCGTTGATATCTGCTTAGTACGATAGATGAGATCAAAACGATCAAGCCAGTACCGATACTGAAAATGGCCATGAAACGAATAACGAAAGCAACCTTGCCTAGAATATCTTCTAGTGTTTTCAGTATGAGTTCCAAATCTATAATGCTGACGTTGGGAAACTGTCTGACGACTGCCTGCTGGAAGCGAGCGGAAACATCATTGCGGTCGATTCGAGTAATCAAGACATGGAATTGTGGTGCTTTCTCTAGTAAACCTGCAGGAAATAAGATCAAGAAGTTTGTTTGAACTCTCCGCCAATCGATGTCTCTAAATGACCCTACATAAGCTTTGATTTCGGCGCCTTGGACATTAAAGAGGATCTCATCACCAATTTTGAGTTCTAAATTCTCAGCGTAGCCTTTAGAAATAGAAATGAAAACAGAATCAGTGCCGGGCATATGTTGGCCTATCCATTCCCCTTCTACAATTTCCTCACTATCGATCAAGTGATCTCTGTATGTCACGCGATACTCTCTATTAAATGCCCAATCGGGTAGATTTAGCGTAGTGTCGGTTTCTGCATCTGTTTTAGAATGGCCATTTACTTCTAGCAATCGCATGGTTACAATAGGCACATCTTGCATGACAGGCAAGTCATAATTCAAGGTCAATTCTTTAAGTTCTTCCTTTTGATCAGTCTGAATGTCAAATAAAACGGTATTTGGACGCTCAGATGCACCAGTTATGGATACACGCTCGACCAATAGATCTT
This sequence comes from Cyclobacteriaceae bacterium, assembly GCA_047627515.1. Classification (GTDB taxonomy): domain Bacteria; phylum Bacteroidota; class Bacteroidia; order Cytophagales; family Cyclobacteriaceae; genus JAYPLE01. The sequence continues at coordinate 63,125 of JBLHTU010000002.1, forward strand.
GCATGAAATACAGCATGCCTAAAAAAGCGGTACTCAGGCCAATTGTGGTAATCAGCACTACAGTTTGGTTGTTAGGCCTATATAAGTTTGAGAATCCCTGCCGCCACACATAGGCCATACGAGAGGGAATCACTTTTTTTACAAGAAAGACAAGCCCCGAACCCATCCCATACAGTAACAAAATGGACAGTAGTAGGATGCCAGCGTAGACCAAAGCCTCTAACGCGTTGCCTAATAGACCGAAGAGAGACAAATAAATAAACAGTATGATGGCTCCGACAACCATTGCCTGTGCTCGATCAATGCGGCCACGAGTAGCTTCATACCCCAATCTGATGGCTGATAATGGGCTCACTCTTCTTAGCGAGACAAGGGAGAGAAGGCCGAAAAGGACAGACACGAAAACACCGATTAGAACGCCACCGATTACGGATGGCCAGTAGATAGAAGTTGTAATATCAACCGGAATAAATGCAGCTGCGACAATTGGTAAATAGAGATGAATCAAAACGCCTAATGCGCTACCGATCACAGAACCTATTAGACCAAAGCCAGCGACCTGGTATAGAAAAATTAAGATCGCTTGATTAGCTTTCATACCAAGGCATCTTAGGACTGCAACTGTCTGGACTTTACTTTTCATATAGACATAGATGCTGCTAGCTACGCCCAAGCACCCTAGCAGGAGAGCAGTATATGCGATCAATTCCAGAAAGGAAGACAGGTTTTTAAAAGCATCGCCAGTATCCGATTTTCTTTCTTCAATAGTGTCTACATCGTAGCCTGCCTTATCGGCTTTTTCGTAAGCTTCAGCCCAAACATTTGCGGTATCAATGTCTGGATGAAACTGGAAATATATTTCATAGTTAATCCGCGAGCCTTTTTGCAGAAGCTCGGTGCTTTCTAGATACTGACCAGGAATATATACTACTGGAGCAACGCTTGCACCTACGCTACTTTGACCGGGTATTTTTTTGATCTTACCCAGCACTTTGAAAGAAGTCTTACCGATTTTTACAGAATCACCGAGCTCTACATTGTACTGCAATAGTAGCTTTTCATCAACGATGGCACCTTGTGAAGTTCTGAAGTTGAGCGCTGCCGATGGAGGGTCAGTCTCGATACTTCCGTAGTATGGGTAACTGCCTGTAAGCGCTCTGACCTGAGCCAGACGAGTTCCATCTGTCCGAGGGAAATAAACCATCGATGCAAACGAGACTTCAGAGGATTCATCCTGGCTTAGCCATTTGAAGGCATAGTAGATACTATCTGCAATCGGTTGATTGCTGCTGACTGAAAAGTCTGCACCCAGCAATTCTTTTGCTTGATCATCTATTTCTGCTAGAAGATTTTCTCTAAATGAAGTGATCCCCACTAGCGCAGCTATGCCAAAGGAAATTGAGGCGATGAAAAGGAATAGTTTTTTCCGACTTTTCCGACTGTCTCGTATGGCCATTTTTATGGGCCAGATAGCTGAGTACTTCGGCGAAGAGATTGTTATTTTTTTATCCACGTTAGTCGCTTACTTTCCCTCCCTTAAGACGTATGATTTGATTTGTTTTTGCCGCGAGTTCATTGTCGTGCGTCACGATTACTAAGGTTGTTTTTTTCTCTTGATTGATGTCAAAAATCAAAGACTCAATTTTTTGACCAGTCTCCTCATCCAGATTACCGGTAGGTTCATCCGCAAACAGTATTAAAGGGTCATTAGAAAAGGCTCTTGCAATAGCGACACGCTGCTGCTCTCCTCCTGATAATTGTGTAGGGTAGTGATTGAGGCGATCGCCTAGCCCGACCCTTCCGAGTAATTCTCGAGAACTCGCCATAACATTTTTTTCACCACGCAATTCCAGCGGAACCATGACATTTTCTAAGGCTGTCAGTGTGGGGATCAATTGAAAATTTTGAAAAACAAAACCAACATATCGGTTACGAACAGCAGCCAGCTCATCTTCGTTAAGTTTATTGAGCATCACATCGTTCATAATGACTGTTCCTGATGAAGAATGGTCAAGGCCAGCGCAAAGGCCTAGCAGCGTAGTTTTACCACTTCCAGAAGGCCCTACGATTGCTAGAGATTGACCAGCAGGCACATTGAAACTTACATCGGAGAGAACAGTCAGCGAATCGCTGCCTGAAGTGTATTGCTTGGTCAGGTGACTGACCTCAAGTATATTCATATGATCACATTCTATAAGGCTAATATAAGACGGGATAGTCTGTAAAATGTTTAGACAATGATCATTGAACTCTTGATGTTACCGTAATGTTACCGTAATGTTAATTAAAAAAGATACCTTTAAGTCATGAAAACTTTATATGAAAAACAATCCAGACTAGGTCTTAACTCTATCTTATTCGGTTATCCCAAAAAAAGCAATCGATTTTTTTATCTACTTCTCTTGGGACTGATCGTTTTGATCGGCCTAGTCGGTTAGCAATCTGTTCTTGGTCTGGAAGTTTCAGATTGTCAGTAGTTTGATCTATTCTTGCTGATTTAACAGCCAGATCATTGCCTTCATGCAAAGTGTTTTAGCAAGAATTTTTATCATCATATGTAGTTTTGCCGTAGGGTGTCAGGCTCCAGATCAATCCAGAAAAGGGGAGGAATCTCAGGAGCAAACTTCCAAGATCAAAATAGCACCACGTGCTATCATTCTATTTTTTGGCAACAGTATCACAGCTGGGTATCAACTGGATATGCAACAAGCATTTCCCGCCTTGATCCAGACTCGACTGGATTCTATGGGCTATCAATACAAAACTATCAATGCCGGATTAAGTGGTGAAACCTCGGCTAGCGGGGTCAGAAGAATTGACTGGGTCTTGAGAGACAAGCCAGAGATATTTGTCTTGGAATTAGGTGCCAATGATGGATTGCGCGGATTGCCATTGAAAGAGACTATTATTAACCTTCAAGAAATCATCGATGCTGTAAAAGCATTGAATCAAGATGTGCAGATTGTTATCGCAGGCATGCAAGTGCCGCCCAACCTTGGCCAAGAGTACACAGAACAATTCAACAATATATTTAAAGATCTTGCCGATAATAATCAGTCAGTCTTGATTCCTTTTTTGCTCGAGGGTGTAGCAGGAGATCCTGATCTAAACCTTTCAGATGGTATCCACCCTACCGCAGAAGGGCACACGATCTTAGCAGAAACTGTTTGGCAATCTTTACTGCCGGTACTCAAAAAACCATCAGCACTATGAACATCGAACAAATGATGGCAGCTGGAGCCAGCTTTGTCTGGGGGACGCCACTGTTAATTTTGTTAATTGGGGGAGGCTTGTTTTTCATGGCTTACTCTCGCTTTTTGCCATTCAAGTACTTTGGTCATGCGATCAATGTGCTTCGAGGGAAATACGATGATCCTAACGATCCAGGGGAAATCTCACATTTTCAGGCACTTATGGGACACATTGCGTCGACTGTGGGTATGGGAAATATTTCCGGTGTTGCGATCGCTATTGCAATGGGTGGCCCCGGTGCTATCTTCTGGATGTGGGTAAGTGCCTTTGTGGGAATGGCGACCAAATTTTTTACTTGTACGCTGGCTGTGATGTACAGAGGGAAGGACTCTAACGGTGACTTACAAGGTGGTCCGATGTATGTGATTAGAGAGGGGCTGGGAAAAAAATGGCATTTTCTAGCAATCTTCTTTTCTGTCGCAGGTTTTTTTGGCGCTACCCCAATATTTCAGGCTAACCAAATAGTAGCTGCTTTTGAGGAAATTGTCTTGATTCCTGCTGGGATTGAATCTTCTTTTTCGCTCAGCTTAGGCATGGGAGTAGTCATTACCGTTTTGACGGCATTGGTAATTTTTGGAGGTATTACGAGAATTGGTACTTGGGCCTCAAGGTTGGTGCCCAGCATGATAATTTTATACGTTGGCAGTGTGCTTTACATTCTGTTGGTCAACTACGAAAATATTGGTGCTTCGTTCAGTTTAATTATTACAGATGCGTTTTCGGCAACTGCTATTCTAGGTGGAGCAGTGGGACAACTAATTCTTACAGGCGCCAAACGAGCAGCATTTAGTAACGAGGCAGGCATTGGAACAGCTCCGATGATGCACGGTGCGGCTAAGACAACCGAGCCCGTCCGGGAGGGATTAGTGGCAATGATAGGGCCCGCAATTGACACACTTCTTGTTTGCACCATGACTGGAATGGCCATTTTAGTAACTGGAGTTTGGCAGGATACATCTGTGAGTGGTATTACCCTTACGGCAAGAGCTTTCTCGGCAGCTATGCCAGTGATTGGACCTATCATACTCGTCATTTGTGTTACAGTGTTTGCTTTCACGACCATATTCGGGTTGTCCTACTACGGACGTAAATGTCTTTCGTACTTGATTGGAGCTAAAAGAGGTTGGTATTTTAACTATTGGTATGTGGGATTGATCGTCTTAGGTTCCGTTGCAACACTTAACACAGTGGTCAGTTTCATCGATATTGCCTATGGTTTGATGGCTTTTCCAACAATGATTAGCGCCGTGCTACTAGCACCTAAAGTGACATCCGCTGCTAAGCTGTACTTTCGGTCCCTGTCCAAGTGAAGTCTGGAGCATTGAAATACCCGTTTAAGCATCGAATGCTTGTGTTCTTCTCTCTATATTTGCCCCTTAGCCGGGATTTAGACAATATGTTATGCGGATAATTATCGCCGGAGCTGGCGACCTAGGGTTTCACCTTTCGAAACTGCTCGCCAACGAAGAACAGGATATAGTATTAATTGATCAAAATGTCGAGGCACTAGACTACGCATCCAATCATTTGGATGTGAGCACTATCAAAGGCAGCTCCACGTCGCTCAAGACCCTTGAGGAGGCGAATGTGTCAAAAGCAGACTTGTTGATTGCCGTTACATCCATAGAGGAAACCAATATCACTACTGCTATTTTAGGTAAAAGGCTTGGTGCCAAAAAGACCATTGCGAGGGTCTCCAATATTGAGTTTCTACGGGAGCGAGATAAGCTTAACCTTAAAGATGTAGGGATAGACGAAATCATTTCTCCAGAATCGTTAGCCGCGCGAGAGATCAAGCGATTGCTTAAAGAGACTGCATTGACAGATACCTTTGAATTTGAGAAAGGGATGCTTTCACTCATAGGCCTGTCTATTGACCAAGAATCGCACTTGTTAGACAAAAGTCTCACAGAGACAGCCTATCTAAATCCAGACCATAATTTTACTACAGTAGCTATTCTGAGGAATAACGAAACCATTATTCCTCACGGTGAAAATAGATTTCAACTCCACGACCATGCCTATTTTATCGCTGAGCCTACAGGTATTGATCGCGTCATGGACCTTTCTGGTAAAAAGCGTCAGGAAGTAAAAAATATAATGATCCTAGGTGGAAGTAGAGTAGGGATCAATACGGCAAGACAACTAAGTAAAAAGTATAATATCAAGCTGATCGAGCTTGACAAAGAAAAATGTTTCGAGTTGGCGGATGAACTATCAGATACGATGATTATTAATGGTGACGGTCGTGATTTGGAGTTATTGAAAGAGGAAGGAATTGATCAAATGGACGCTTTCATAGCGGTCACTGGTAACTCTGAAACAAATATTATTTCTTCACTAGTAGCTAAAGATACAGGAGTCAAAAAGACGATTGCTTTGGTGGAGAACATGGATTACATTCATCTTTCTCAAAACATTGGTGTTGATACGTTGATCAACAAGAAGCTAATTGCGGCGAATTTTATTTTCAGATATATTAGAAAAGGGGATGTGATCAATCTGACCAGTATCCATGGTGTAGATGCCGAGGTGTTGGAATTTGAAGTACACGAAGATTCTAAAATCCTGACGCAGGAGTTAAAAGATCTTGATTTTCCTAAGACCTCTGTCATTGGAGGTGTGATCAGAAGAGGGCAAGGGTATACAGTCAGAGGCAATTTCAAATTTGAACCGAAAGACAGAGTAGTTGTGCTATCCAGACCTGAATGCATACATCTGATAGAAGGATTCTTTAAGTAATGAATTTCAATTTCAAGGTAATTTTTAAGATTCTAGGTATCCTATTGATACTCAACGGAATCTTCATGTTGCTTTGCATTCCTTTCAGCCTTTATTATGGTGAGGGAGATCTTTCAGCTTTGCTTGCATCCAGTTGCATTACCATCGTGAGTGGAAGCTTGATGATGCTTTTTTCCAGGAATAATAAGCGCAAAGAACTGAGAAAGCGTGAAGGCTATCTTGTCGTCACAGCGGGCTGGTTGGCGATGTCTTTTTTTGGCACTTTGCCATACATAATTAGTGGTGCTATACCAGATCTTACCAATGCCTTCTTCGAGACCTTATCTGGTTTTTCTACGACAGGTGCTACGATAATCACAGACATTGAATCCGTCCATAAGGGAATCTTATTTTGGAGAAGCCTTACCCAATGGATCGGTGGTATGGGAATCATTGTGCTAACGGTGGCGATTTTGCCGATATTAGGGATCGGTGGGATGCAATTATTCGTAGCAGAGGCACCAGGAATATCTCCCGATAAACTTCAGCCAAGGATCAAAGAAACTGCCAAAAGACTTTGGTATATCTATTTGGGTTTGACCTTGACGGAGACTGTTTTGCTTTGGGTAGGAGGGATGACGTTTTATGATGCGATTAATCATGCTTTGACGACAATGGCAACAGGTGGGTTTTCGACAAAGAATGCGAGCATCGCATATTATCAAGCCCCTTTTATTCAATATGTCTTGATTGTCTTCATGTTCATTGCTGGGACTAATTTCACGATGACCTATTTTGTCATGAAGGGCAAGTTTGCCAAGGTATATTCCAACGAAGAGTTCAGAACCTATCTTTTTGTTTCAGTGGCTATCTCGATTATTGTTGGCCTGACGATCTACGGATTGGGTCATGACGATTTTGAAAAGAGCATGAGGGATGCACTTTTTCAGGTAGTTTCTGTGATCACTACCACAGGGTATATCACGCATGATTATACAGCGTGGACTTCATTTATTACTATCATATTTTTCGTGATGATGTTTTTTGGCGCGTCGGCAGGTAGCACAGCCGGTGGTGTCAAAATTGTAAGGCATCTTATTTTGATTAAGAATAGCCTGTTAGAGCTAAAACGACAAATTCATCCATCAGCAGTAATTCCTGTACGATTTAACCGAAAGGCAGTCTCTCGGGACATCACATTCAATATTTTGGCTTTCATCATGATCTACATTTCTATTTTTGCAATGGGTTCTGTTGTAATGGGTATATTAGGTTTAGATATGATGACGGCGATTGGTGCGGTTGCCACTTGTTTAGGTAATATTGGGCCTGGTTTGGGAACAGTTGGCCCAGAGGATAATTTTGAGCACCTGCCCGCGTTGGGGAAGTGGTTCTTGGCGTTTCTCATGCTATTGGGTAGGCTAGAACTTTTCACCGTTCTGATACTTTTCACTCCTTATTTTTGGAACAAAATATAACTCATGTTTTTACTTGATTTCATTATCTGGAGTCCAGATCCTGCCATATTCACGATTCCTCTCTCTGGGATTGGACTAGAAGATCGTCCCATTGTATGGTACGGTTTACTTTTTGCATTGGGCTTTATCACGGGTCAGCAGATCATCATCTGGATTTTTCGGAAGGAAGGCAGAAATCCCTTGGATGTGGATCGATTGACCACACATATGGTCGTTGCTACAGTCTTAGGAGCCCGCTTGGGGCATGTGCTTTTTTATAACCCATCGTACTACCTCTCTCACCCTATTGAAATTTTAAAAATATGGGAAGGCGGTTTAGCCTCACATGGTGGCGCTCTAGGAATATTTTTATCGCTATGGTTATATGTCAATTACAATATCAATGTAAAGTGGCTACTGATTTTACCGACGAAAATTTCAATCAAGAAAATCAAAAGAGAAGGACAATCATTCTTGTGGATCGTAGACCGGTTGGTGATTGTGACAGCGTTGACAGGCGCCTTGATTAGAACAGGAAATTTTATGAATTCAGAAATGGAAGGGACTCCCACCCTTTCTGATTGGGGTGTTGTGTACGCCCGAGGAACCGAACAAGTGTTGAAGTATGATGACTCTAGGGTGGAGGAAGTATTCTTTACCAAGATAGAAGATCCAGAAAGGACAAAGCCGGGCTACTATCCACTTAAGGCAACAATGGTCTACGCAAGAGGCGTTGAAGTAGATGGTGCCGAAAAGCAATTTATCGCTAGTCGAATGAGTCGGGCCTTGAAATCTTACGGTGAGGTTGCGGAACATATTGATTTTGGAAAGAGAGGAGAGCCGCTTCGGTATGATGCTTATCAAAAGGGAGGCCAGTGGCATATTGATATTTTCGGTGTGGGAACAGTGAGGCACACCGCTCAGCTCTATGAGGCATTCTATTGCATCATCATCATGGTAATATTACTCTGGGTCTGGAAAAATCACCGGGATAAAGTGCCTCCTGGGTTTAATTTTGCCTTATTCAATATCATGTTATGGACGCTACGTTTTGTAGATGAATTCTTCAAAATGGACCAAGAGAAGTTTGAAGCTGACTTGCCATTAAACATGGGTCAGTGGTTAAGCATCCCTTTGGTTTCAATGGGTGTCATATTGATGATTTATATATATCGAAAGAAAAGTAAACTGGAAGAAAGTAAATGAAAGTATTATTCTTAGTGTCCGTTAGTAGTCTTTGTCTGTTTGTCAGTTGCCTAAATACTGTAGATGAGGCCTGCAGTAGTAGAATTGAATTAGATCGGCAGGAGTTTTACATTTTTGAAGATGAGAACGGTCAATTTCTTTCGCAATCCGATGAAGAGGTTGCTGAGTTTTTATTGTGTGAGGTACTAACGATTCCGGATACAGTACAGGGTTTCAATAATATCTATGCGATCAATGGTACTTTGATTGATGAATGCGAGGAGGGTGCTGATTGCGTCAGAGTAAATGAGGTTCTAAATCCCTTTTGCGAGCCTTCCTACACCAAAGAGGTTGGTAATTTCAGTTTCTTTGGCCAATGGATTCTGGCTTATCAGTTTAATCAGAGCATTAAATATTACCCTTCTTGTAGTTTCCCTTCTATTACCCTTCTTTTTTCGGATGTGGAAGAGACAGGAGATATTGCCTTGTCAGGCTCCTTAGGTATCAATGATCTTAATGTTACAATGGGAGCTGTATCACAGCGGGAATTGACCATCAAAGAGGTGCGGTACGGGACCGTTGAAACCGTACCCTATGCGTTCTTTTTTGAGACACAGCTAAAGGACTTTTTTGACAACCAGGAATCCATAGGTTACGTCGTCGACGGCAACGAATTGACGATCAATAGTCTTAACTCTGACCGAGGGCTGGTTTTTTACAAACCCTGATACGGTCGAATAATTACTTCCTCGTTAACGATTTCTGATAATTTGATGAGCTCATTGTTTTGATAGCTAGTTACTAACGAAGTGAGTTCAGGAAATTTATCTTTTGGTCGATAGTTGATATAATCTTGAATCACAATTCCGTTAACGGTCCTGCGATTTATGGCCTTACGGAAACGAGTTCCGCCACCATCTACTTGGTAGTTGTACCCAAAAAAGTCTAGTTGACCTGTTTGCTGGTCAAACCAGTACATGTAGATATCGTCGAAATCTGTTCCGCCATTCTCTTGTTTAAATTTCACCTCAACTAGCTGGTAGACTTTATCAAGTATCTGAGAAGTGCCTCGGTCGGTGGTAATAACAGCGGGGTCTCTAAGTAAATACGGCAGCTGAAAAAAGTATAGAACCGAGTTGATGGAGCTTGCATATTTGTCAGCCCATTCTTTGTTAGTGACCTGTAATTCACTGTCAATGTGTCTTGTAAATTCAACGCTATTTACCAATGAGTCCTGCACAAAGCCACTACTGTCCTGAAAAGATCTGGTGTAGATGTATTTTTCCTGTGATCTAGCAACAGTGTAGCTCTTATTTCTAAAATCAAATGAGACAGTAGAGGAGAGAAATTTATCACCTCCGTGAACTTCGATCGCTTTGACAATAATTTGCAGTGAATCAGGCTTTTTTTCTTTTTTGCAAGCGATCAATCCTATAACAATCATAAAAATCGCCGTAAGTCTCATAAATTTGCTATTCTGTTTATCACCAAAGGTAGTACGAACCAAACAGTTGTTCGTTTCAATCAATGATTGATCTGTAAGACACATGACAAACCACCATTTATTATTTAGAGTAATTCTGCTACTGCTCGTTGGAGTCCTTATCATTCAATCTTGCAAAGACAAAGACAAGCCACAGGGATTAACACTTGGTTTGATGGAGGTCCCTAGGAGTGAGATATTCATTCCTATCAATGTGCCAGTCTCAGAGCTGAAACAAGGGGTTAATAGATCGCTAAAACGGGTGCTTTTTGAAGGCGGCGTCAAACTTAACAGTAAAGGTGACAGCCTTTTTCTTAAGATTGAGAGAAGTCGCCCACTGGATTTGCAACTGAGAAAAGAGAAGCTATGGATTGCTGCTCCAGTAAAAGTGAGTGCTGTAATGCAAAAAAAGGTATTTGGTGTAATGCTGTCAAACGCGGATCAACCAGTTGTATTTTCGGGTGTGGCAAATATGAATGCCGATTTAGACCTAGATGATACTTGGGATCTTAATTTGTCCTGCCGTTGGCTCGGGTTTGACTGGGAAACATCCCCTGTTATAGAGATATTAGGACTTCGGCTAAACTTGCAGGACATTCTAGATGAGAAGATTGCAGATTTATCGGACTATTTTGAGTCTACTATTTGTTTGCAGCTTCAAGATCAGATGGCTTTGCAAAGCAGGGTTCAAAATACCTATCAAAAAATTACTGAAACTCAGCCTTTACGAGCTAGTCCAATTCCAATCTCTTTACAATTCGACTTGGGCTCTTTGGATGCGGATTTAACGCTTAGTAAGCAGGACACGTTATTATTGGGGGCATTTGGCACAGGCAGTGTATCTATTAGAAAGCAACAAAATGAGCTATCTAAAATTCTTCCCAACCGACTCGGAGGCAGTATTACAAAGTCCAGTAGCGTCTTATTTGCAAATGTCCTATTAGAGTTGAGTGACCTTGATTCAGTTCTGTCTCTGAACGCACAAAATCGAAGTTTTAGTTACAATGATATGACGGTAACAATCAGAAAGCTTGGGGTTTCACATGACAATGGCTTCCTGGTTTTCTTAGTAGATTTTACAGGTGATCAATCGGGTACGGTCCGTATTCAAGCTGTTCCCAACTATCAGTCTGGTAAGTTGTATCTCGATCAGCTTAGTTATGAATTAGTGGACGGTAGTCAGCTTCTGCAAGTAGCAGATGCCGCTGCGCATAGTGCGGTGATTGAATATCTCGAATCTATGTTGACCTATGAGATTCCAAGAGTCGAAAGTCAACTTGAAGAACGGATTGCGTATCAAAAAAGTCAGTTGCCACATCCTGAAAAGTTCGATTTGTCTTTACAAGTAGATGCACTCAGACTGTACGGAAGGGGTATAACAGACTCGCAACTGCAGCTAATCTTTCAACTAGATGCACGTGTGGAGCTGACTATGCGTGCTGAAGCGTTCCAGCAGTAGACGACTTAGTAGTCAAGTCAAGCAGTTGTTGTTAGTCATAGCTTGAACATCTATCCATGTAGAAACATCACAGGTGGACAGCTGAAGATCAATTCTTTTGCGATACGCGCAGTGACGAAGCCCTAATTCTGACTTAGACAAATATGCATCCATAGGTTCATGACTATTAGATAATGATAGCACATTAGTCCTAATAGCTATACTGAGTGCTTCAAATTATTGGATTCTGACTATATAAGGTCGAAAGCAACTAGCACTTGAGTTCCTACGCTTTCTTTGCTAGTAATTTGAAGTTGACTGTCGTGTTTTCTCAGTATGTTATAACAGATGTACAGGCCGAGCCCAGTTCCTTCTCCAGGCTCTTTTGTGGTGAAGAAGGGCTCAGTAACTTTCTCTTGAAGTTCGTTGGGTATCCCCTGACCGTCATCAGCTATGATGATTTGTAGTTTACCATTTTCGATTTGAGTCTTGATTGTGATCTTCCCCTCATTTTGAATGGATTGAATAGCATTTGACAAGATATTTAGAAAAACCTGATGTAACTGCCCATCATTCCCAAAGACATTGTGCTCGTAGGCAGCGTAGTTTTTTTGAACGTCAATCTTTTTAGTGACTTGGTGATTAAGCATCACAAGGCAGTTTTCCAGTATTAATTGTATATCGACCTTCTTTTTTATCTCATCATCTGAACGTGAGAAATGATTTAGACTTTTTACCATGGAAGTAACTCTGTTTATGCCCTCGTTGACCCTCTGCACAGACTCTTGTATTTCGCTTGGTATAGCGTCGGAATTTTTCTTTAGATGAGTTGATATGATACTTATTCCACCCTTGATGTAATTCATAGGGTTATTGATTTCGTGGGCAACGCCTGCAGAAAGAATTCCAAGCGAAGCCATTTTTTCTTTTTCAACCAGCTTATTTGTAGCTGATTTTAGCTCAGTCATTGATCGCCTTATCTTTCTGTTCTTATCCCTTATAACCTGCCAAAAGACAATCGCAAAAAGAACAACAACACCTAATAGAAAGAGCGAGACCACAAACGAATTAATGGCTCTGTGGTTGGGTGGAATTAGGTCCAAAGTATATCCTGATTTACTAAGGGGCCAAAAGGAGACAATACAAATAGCCGCCAAGATGATTAAGATGTAGCGATCAATTTTTGGTCTGTAAAAAAAAGCGGTTACTGGCAAGGCAGTGAAGACGGTCAAGGAGGGAGATAGAATTCCTCCTGTGTGCCAGACATGATGATAGAATGTGGAAAAGGTAACAAGCAAAATCAGCCGAAAGAGTATAACTGGAGACGCTTGAAAACGGAATAGAATCAACAGGAGGCAAAAACCTAGAAGAGAAGCAAAACATTGATATACTAACCGGTCAACACCCATCCAATAGTAGAATAGACCAAAACTGAGAGTAAAAACAATGGTGCAGGCGATGAGCGAGTAAAAAAATATGCTCGTATTTCTCTTTGAGTTAGGTGGCAAGTATGAGGTGTTAACTGTTGCGAAAAATCATAAGAGGGTGATAAATAGAATCTTATGAGGAAACTAAATTACAGAAAAGAGATCAGATCACATATACAGTTTTTGAGACAGGTTGAGGGATTCTGAGTTTTTTGATGTTTGTAAGAATTTTATTTCTGTCGCTAGTCACGTCTAGGTGTCTAAAAAAAGCCATCGAAAGTACACTTTCGATGGCTAATGTCGGGATGACTGGATTCGAACCAGCGGCCCCTACTACCCTAAAGTAGTGCGCTAACCGGACTGCGCCACATCCCGTTTTAAGACTAAATGCAAACTTAATTCTTATTTCAAATCTGCTCGATATGATGCGTGTGAAAAATAGGTGGAAATAAAAAAAGGGAGTTTCGTGAGAAACTCCCTTTTTTCGTCCCTAAACTGGTTAGGATCGAAATTGAATCACCGCTTAAAATACTCGCCTGTATTTATGATTCAAGTATACGCGGTAGGCGGGATTACAATGCACTAACCATCATGAAAGGGGGATATTGTTATTCAAATGGGAAAATAGACTGTTGAAACAAGCAGAGTAAGCGCTGAGTCCTTCCAACTGTTTGCTTAATTTTGCCTGGAATGAACTTGCTAAGACGCGTACTGTTTTTTTTAATTCTTGTACTACCCTTGCTACTAGAAGCGGGTGAATTAAAGAGGATTTTTAGGCTTTTGGATCGTAAGGAGATCGACAAAGCAGTGGAGTTGCTTAATGAAGCCTCTATGGAGGAGCCTAGACATCCAGGGTATAAATGGCTCGGTGCCCGATTAGCTGTTACAGATTCCTTACCCTATTATGACATAGATAGCGCATTAGTGCTTATTACAGAAGCTCAGGCCTTGTACGATCTGGCTGATGGTGAGTTCATAGAGGAGATAATTGACTTAGGCTATGATCAGCAAGATTTTTCGGAAACCTATCAGTTGATTCAGGAAAAGCATTGGCATCGTGCGCGCAATGAGCTAACGGTTGAGCGGTTAAATGAATTCCGTGGTAGGTTTCCTGCGTCGGTACAAGACCCAAGAGCACTGTATCTGCGTGATAGTCTAGGCTACATGCAAGTTAGGCAGTTGCATAAATGGCAAAATTACAAAAGGTACATAGATCAATATCCAAACTCAGACTTTAGTGATCAGGCGACTTACTATTACGAGTTACTTTTTATGGAGGAAAGAACCAGTAGCGATCGACCGCAGGATTTACGTAGTTTTATTGCTGATTTTCCTAACACTCCCTATCGAAAACAGATTGTTGATCGAATTTTGGAGCACATGCTTTACTGGAATGACATTGACACGCTCATTTCATTTGCTAAACAGTATGCAAGCGATAGCTTAGCCAGAGACAAGGCATTGAGCTACGCATATCATATTGATAGATCCTTGATCAGGGAGTCTCCTTTTAATGCATATGCATTGCTGGATTCACTCGAGCCTCTTGATGAAATGCAGGGTAAACCGTACTTAATCTACCCAGGCGATAGTCGGGTTAGTATTTTGTATTTCGAGGATGCGACTAGTCGTAAGACTGCTTTTACAAATATGGTAGGTAATAGAGTCTATTGCGATATTACATCACAGGATTATTTTGTGGGGACATTGAATGGTCAGAGTGTTATGACTGACTTGCTCGGTCGTCCTTTTTATCTAGGAAATATTAAGGCTCACAAAGACGTAGGATTGGGTGTTGTTTGGATACAAGCGGGTGATCATTCGTACTTGCTTCACAAAACCGGTGATCTTCTGTCAGAAGGTATTTCGGACGCGTCAGTGCTTCAAAACCGATGGATCAAAGTTGAAAAAGACGGTAAGTATGGGCTTATGTCTTTAAGTGGAGAACTGATATGTCCAATAGACTATGATAATATTACAGTCCGAGGCGATTTTTGGATTTTCAAAAAGGGTGAAAAGTATGCCTTGACGAATCAAAAGGAAATTAGAAAAGAGCTAGGCACAGGAGGTTTTGTCGTATTGTTCAAGTATGACGAATTGGAATTTATTACTGACGACCTTGTTATTGGCTTCAAAGGAGCCGAAGAAGCGCTCATCAATAAACAGCTTGTATTTGTGATACCTTGGGGAGTTCATGCAGTCTACCCTGATTCAGAATTTCCCTATATAAAAGTGGGAGATAGATATCAGCTCTTTGGAAAGATAAGTGAAAGTTATGCTGGAGAAACAGTACAGGCTATCAAGTCAAACGATCATTGGTTTGCCATCAAGGACACTGCATGGCGGTACATCAAACGTCATGACGGTATTGAATTGGTAAAGGCAGACTCTGTGACTATGATAGGCAGCGATGCTATCTATGTGCAGCAAGCAGATAGTGCCAGGCTTATTTTTAAGTCAGATAGGGTGGTCAATATGATGTTATCCCAATCTGCCAAGGTGCTGACAGTTACGGTTAATCCACAGAACTCCGAAACTAGAGAATCATATCTATTGATAACGGGTGAAGACAAACAGTTGTTCGATTTTTCAGGGAAAAGACTGTTTTCGACACAGTCTAATGATGTGAAACCACTAGGCGATTCATTGTTCACAGTAAAACTTGAAGATGGGTATGGCGTGCTAAAGAACGATACAGGTTGGATTGTACTGCCAGAGTATGATTTCATCAGTCGATCAGATGATATGTTGGCATTGCTGAAAGGAAATAAAATTGGTGCGTATGATTTGGCCGGAGGAAATATAATAGAACCTTCTTTTGCTTCAATACCTCGTAAATCTGGCGACTATTATCAGGTAACACAAAATAGTAGTGTGGGTCTCATTGATAAGGACATGAATCAAATTATGCCTTTTGATTACAGAGAAATCTTGGCTTTTGGCGATAGCCTGTATTGGGTGCAAACAGATAGCTCTTGGCAGGTCCAATCCTTGAAAGAGTCTAGACTGATCTACTATGGAGTGCGCAGTTTTGAGAGGATTGAAAAGGAAGGAGATAGCCAGTTTAAAGTGCTGACCAGTTCAGGTTACGGAATTTTGTCGTTTGCTGCTGGGTATTTAGTACCACCGACTTTTTCTGATATACGTCTGTTTATTGTTGGTGATGAAGTGATATACATAGCTGAGAAGTCCGTCGCAGAGGCGGATTTTGTAATATGGGTAGGGTTTGACTCTCAAGGAAACAGACTTTTTTCTGAAGCTTATCGTGAATCTTATTTCGAACAATTTGCCTGTGACTAGCTCTTGATTAGCCGATTTTCTGCTCGATGGCTTTAAGCTCTTTAAGTAGAGTGCCTAGCACTTTATTTTTACCATGATTTTCTAAAACAAGGCTAGCCATTTTTCGTGCATCATCTGTTTTCATTTGCTTGTCGATGATAGCAAGGACATCTTCCATAGTTCTTTGCGGATCGCGCTTTAGTACTCGCTGTACTCGTAGATTAATGGGGCAAGCAACAAGCCAGACATGGTCGAGAGCAGCGTATGCACCTGTTTCAAAAAGTAGTGCAGCTTCTTTGACTACGACTGTAGCCGTCTGCCGATCGATCCACAGATCAAAGTCTTCGCTTACTTTTGGGTGGACCAACTGATTTAAGTGCTTCAAGATGTCGGGATTTCCGAACCCTACTTTTGCTATGTAGCTTCTATTTAGATCGCCACTTGGTGAGTAGCTGTCTTTTCCCAGCAAATTTTTGATGCTACAGACGAGTTCATTGTCATTTTTCATCAGCCATTTTGCACGCTCATCCGCGTAGTAGACGGGAACGCCCAAGCACTCCATAATTATGCAGATTGTGCTTTTGCCAGAGCCAATGCCCCCTGTAATGCCCAGTAGGGTAGGGCGGTCAGTCACGGATAACTTTTATTTTACTAGGTGTCAGCCTAAGATTTTCTATTTCCTCAGGATGGTAAATGATCAAGGGTTGAATCACCGAATCTGGTATTTCCAACATATTGAAATCAACAGAAACACTAAAATCACTCGCAGCGAAGCTTCTATCAAGTCCCCTCCTGATGATGTAATCTATGCTAACAACGGAATCTTCGAGATGGAAGAGCGAATCAGTGGGGAAGTTTAGTTTCTCTACAACAAGATCCATTTTTTTTGAATCAAAGCGATCTACTTTGAAACTGACATCAGCTGTGCGAGGGCTGGCTGACATAATTCCCTCAAATGGGAGAGGAATAGTAATAGTTTCGCTAATATCTTCATCAATATTATTTTCATCTATCATCACGAAATATTGTGTTTGCAATGAGTTGATGATTGACTCTGGGCCTATAATATCTACTTCTTTTGGCTGTATATCAATTTGGCTGATGATACGATGATTTACTTTCAGATTTAAGTTGGTAGAATCCACTGCCAATCTGACTCGTTTCACTTTCTTTTTCTCTATTTCAATGTAGAGGGTATCTGAGTATAAAAAGTTAATTGTTAGATCGCTTAAGTGGTCTTTTATGATTGGGAGCAAGGTAGACTGCGTCAAAAACCTAATATCTGTTGGATTGTCTAGCTGCACAGGGATTGGCTCGACGCCAAACCATAAGGTGTTCCTAAATAATCCCCAGCCACCACCTGAAATATCTACATCAACAACCTCGGGTAGTGATTCCATGATCACTACACTATCCTTATTCATGTCAAACTGAATTGGGTAGCTGACGACGGCATTGTACTCTTTATTCAATGCATTAAAAAACCAAAAGGTAGTGGCTCCTATAAGAGAGAGCATCACTACCTTCCAGTTATCAACTAGTTTAGTTCCAGGCCGCTTCTTCATCTGACATAGATGATCATTTTGGGTCTTGCAAGCGTTTGCTTGCATCTAGAGAAATAGAAGATTTATCGAGCGTTAGTTTAGTCCCTCGGTCTACATCTACAGTGACCATATTGTCTTCTACACTGACTACTTTTCCATGGATGCCACCGACAGTTACGATCTGGTCACCTTTTGAAATTTCAGCTATAAATTTCTTCGTGTCCTTCTGCTTTTTCTGCTGAGGTCTGATGAAGAATAAATAGAATATGACGACCATACCTCCCAGCATAATGAACTGAGTGTATCCGCCTGCGCCACCGGCTTGTAATAGTACTGTTTGAAACATAAGTTAATTTATGAAGGATCTCCGGCTTTCAATACGTTGGCCTTGATTGTTACTCTGTTGATTTTAGGGTATGTATTAGCTGTGACTGTCACAGTTTTGTTTTGAATTCCCGGCTTGTTACGGCTATTGAACTGGACTTTAATTTCGCCAGTAGCTCCGACAGCAATTGGCTCTCTAGGCCACTGAGGTACAGTACATCCGCAAGAAGCAGTAGCACTTGAGATGATTAGAGGAGAGTCCCCTGTGTTGGTAAATGCAAACACGTGATCTACTACATCACCTTCGTTGATGGGGCCGAAGTCAAAGCTAGATTCTACAAACGCAATTGCAGGCACAGGACCTGCAGGAGCTGTCTCTGGCTCTATTTGAGCTTGAGGTGTAGGATTAGAAAGTTGAGGTGCAGTTCTTGCTCCTGACTTAGTTTCAAGCTCAGCTACTTTTCCTTCCAGTTTAGCAATTCTTTTTTCTGTCTCTTTATCGGAGCATCCAAAAGCGACAGTACCCACAAATAGGATTGTCAAAATTTTTGATGTGACTTTCATAGTGCGTTATTTTTTAGTTTGACTCGTAAAATTAGTTAACAAGTGCTTTAAAATATGGTTTTTAAATCCTAACGAAATGTTAAGATTCGCTTTTATTGTCGCTTTTTATCTGAGTAATCAGTCCATTGACGTCATCAAGAAGCTGTTCTGCTTTCGATTTAGCGTCGCTAATGATCCGCTCACCCTCTGATTTCGCCTCATTTTGAACCAGTTCTTTACCCTCAACGATATCATTGACCAGGTCTTCTAATTTACTTTTGTATTTATCAAGCTTGAATGAAAGCTTATCTCTTGTGTTTGAACCTCTTTCTGGAGCAAATAGCAATCCTATTACTCCTCCGACTGCAATGCCGAATAAAAAGGTGAAAAACGATCCTCCTGAATTGTTGCTCATTTTCTTTTTATTTATTGTCTATTAAACCTCTGCCTGACTTTTTAACAATGCCATCCGAAGTTAGTTCGTTTGCTAAAACATCCAAAATACCGTTAATAAATTGTTTGCTTTTGGGTGTACTGTAAAGTTTTGAAATTTCAATAAACTCGTTGATAGTGACCTTTACTGGAATACTTCTGAAGATGATCATTTCTGTTAACGCCATCTTTAATAGGATAATATCGGTCGACGAAATTCTGGACAAATCCCAATTCTTAGTCTTTTGCTGGATGATTTCCTCCAAAGATTCACTACGGTCGATGGTTTCATCGAAAAGCTGTTCGAAATACTCGAAGTCTTCGTCTTTGTTGATGCTCAGCGGCCTTAGTTCAAATTTTGGATCCGCATCTGGTTCATAGCTCTTCAGGGTTTTTACAAGCATATTTCTCAGTATTGGTGCATCATCCTCCCACGATAATAGGTTAGAGGTCATAAAGCTGAGGGTCAGGTCATTCTTGAAGAAATGCTGTTTGAAAAAGTGAAGGAGCCACTCTTGCATTGCAATACCATCATGGTCATCGGAATTCCTGAGCGTTTCATATGCCTCATCTTTTGAGATGATGTCTTTGTACCATTCTCTCAAGTGTTCGGACTCTCCTTTCCACGATACGTGATTTGCGATTACGTCTTCTACGAGTTGAGGTATCGTAGAGAGCTGAACTATTAGGTCACTGCTATCCATTGGATAGCGCCTGTCGCTTCCAGAGATCTCTTTTCTTTGTATTTTTTCTTTGTCCTGCTTTTCTGTGAAAGCGAGTTCACTTGGAAGCAGAAGAAGTTTGAGGTACCAATCATATATGCTGTTTGCATCTTCGATCATCCGGTTTCTGATGCGCTTACGGTCTGCTGTCAGCTGTCCGAAGTACTCACTGATAGCAATCGTTATTTCACTGTGGACAGTCTTTTCCAAGTCTGGATGTGGAAGAGATTGACCATTCCTTAAGCTTTTTTCAAAATGCTCGCCTACAAGTTTTTGATGTGCTTCAAAGGAAGGTTTTTCGGTAAAATCATGAATGGCGGGATCCAGTGCATACTTGTCCCACAACTTGTCTTTGATGACCTCTCTCAAAGATGATCGAGTGATCTCATAACCATACAAGGCTTGCATGGCTTTTATCCGGAGGATTCTGCGATTAATCATGGGTAAGAACTATCACTTTTGTTACGCGAAGCTAGGCTTAATGTGCCAATTTTATTTTACCAATTGCTTCAATTCTTTTGAGTGCCAGTGCCAATGCTGATTGATGCGTGGTAATACCTTCATGCGCTGCATGATTGATGACCTGAGTAAGCACCTCATAGATGGTTTCTGTTTGAGCCATCACTTTTTCTCTATTGTAATTACCCTGTTGCTCATAGTAGACATTGGTGATTCCTCCTGAGTTGATCAAGAAATCTGGCGCATAGAGTATGCCTCTGTCCTTGAGCTGATTACCGTGTCTAGTTTCTTCCTCCAGTTGGTTGTTGGCGCCACCAGCGACGATTGCACAATTGAGCAGTGGAATTGTCTGATCATTTAATGTTGCACCGAGTGCACAAGGGGCATAGATGTCCATATCTGAGGTATATACATCATTTGCTTCGACGACGGTCACTTTGTAATGATCGGTGATCGTTTTGATTTTATCATCAAAAATGTCAGAAATGCTTATTTCGGCACCTTCCTCATTCAAGTAGCCAATTAGGTAGCGCCCAACATTTCCAACACCTTGCACTAATATTTTTTTACCGGTAAGGATATCTGATCCGTACACTTTTTTGGCGGAAGCCTTTATTCCCATGTACACCCCGTAGGCTGTGACTGGGCTAGGGTCACCAGACCCCCCCATGCTCTCGGGCATGCCTACCACATAAGGTGTTTCCATACGGATGTACTCCATGTCTTTGGTTGACATATTGACATCTTCAGCTGTCCAGTATCTACCTGCTAGACTATCGACGAATCGACCAAAACGTCTCATCAGTGCTTCATTTTTAATTTTGCGCGCATCGCCCATGATCACGGCTTTACCTCCACCGATATTAAGTCCTGCAATAGCATTTTTATACGTCATCCCTCTGGATAGGCGTAATGCATCTTGGACGGCGTGTTGTTCTGATTCATAGTTCCACATTCGGGTCCCTCCCATCCCTGGTCCGAGCACAGTATTGTGTAATGCTATGATAGCCTTGAGTCCTGTTTCTTCATCCTGACAAAAGACTACTTGTTCGTGACCCATGAGGTTCATTTTCCCAAATACGGGGCTTTCGGGAGTGAGGGTTTGACTTTCTATCATTTGTATGTTGTCTTATGGACCCATGTTGTGATAAATCACACAAGTTCCTTGTATTTTTGGTGGGCAAAAATAGTTGATTTGCGTTAAAAACCATTTGCCTATTACAACGTTTTACTTTTTGTGAGAGACCTAGCCCACATTAATAAGTACCTGTTTAAGTACAAGTATCATCTGATTTTTGGAACGATCTTCATCATAATTGCGAATTTCTTTGCAATTATACCTGCGGTCCTTGTTCGATACTCCTTCAATCTGCTACAGCGCAGTTACGATGTGTATGCGCTTTTTGATGGGTTTACCCTCCAATCAGATACCTATGAACTATTTGCGTCAAGCATCTTGGTCATCGGTGTAGCTATCATGGTTTCCGCATTGCTAAAAGGAGTATTCATGTTTTTTATGCGGCAGACAATTATAGTTATGTCAAGGTTGGTAGAGTTTGATCTCAAAAATGAGATCTACGCCCATTATCAGACTTTACCGCTTTCATTTTATCGTAAAAACAATACAGGAGATCTGATGAATAGAATTTCTGAAGATGTCAGTAGGGTTAGGATGTATGTAGGCCCAGCCATTATGTATGGCATCAACATGGCGACACTGCTGTTAATGGTGATTCCATTTATGTTTACTATCAATCCGAAGTTGACGCTTTACTCGCTTATTCCCTTGCCGCTACTTTCTATTAGCATTTATTATGTCAATAACATTATTAATAAACGGTCAGAAGAAATACAGCAGAGTCTCTCTGGGTTGTCCACATTTGTGCAAGAAGCATTTTCCGGTATTAGAGTCATCAAGGCTTTTGGTAGGGAAAATGATATAGCTGCAAGTTTTAGCAGGGAAAGCGATGATTACAAAGAGAAATCTTTGAAGTTGTCTTTTGTGCAGTCCCTATTTTTTCCATTGGTTATGGGACTGATTGGATTGAGCGTAATACTGACTGTTTACATTGGTTCGGTAGAGGTCTTCGGCGGCAATATCAGCACTGGTAACATTGCGGAGTTCATCATTTATGTCAATATGCTGACTTGGCCAGTGACATCGATAGGGTGGATTACGAGTATCATTCAGCGGGCCGCCGCTTCCCAAAAAAGAATCAATGAGTTTCTCGAAACCAAGTCAGATTTGACATCGGTCCATAACCTGACGCAACCGCTGGGGGGAAAAATCACCTTTGACCATGTAGGGTTTACCTATCCAGATTCTGGTATTCGAGCGTTAGAGGACTTGAGCTTTGAAGTGCTGCCAGGTCAATCTATCGCAATCATAGGAACCACGGGATCGGGGAAAAGTACAATTGCTAATCTACTGTGTCGCATGTATGACACGACTGATGGGCACTTGAAATTAGATGGTATATCCGTCAAATCTTTTGATATTTCACATTTGAGGTCGCAGATTGGATATGTCCCTCAAGATGTTTTCTTATTCAGTGATACCATCAAAAATAACATTGCCTTCTCCGATCAATCCATGAGTATGGAGGAGATTGAGCAATACGCTAAGGATGCTGATTTGTATGAAAACATCAAACGCTTCCCTAAGGGCTTTGATACGCATATTGGTGAAAGAGGGATTACTTTATCGGGAGGGCAAAAGCAACGAATATCTATCGCTCGTGCCATTGCTCGTAAGCCAAAGGTTTTGATTTTAGATGATGCTTTATCAGCAGTAGATACTAAGACTGAAAACACCATTCTTAATGCCATGGCACGCATCATGCAAGGCAAAACAACCGTTATCATCTCACATCGTGTTTCTTCTGCCAAGTTAGCAGATCAAATCATCGTATTGGATGACGGGCGAATGGTTGAGCAAGGGACCCATGAGACCTTAATGGCAACTAAGGGGGTATACAGTGAACTGTACGAAAAACAGTTACAAAAAGATGAAGAGGTAGCGGAATAAGCTATTCCTTGATGTAGGCCTCTACACTTAGCGTATTATCGTAGTAATGGATTTCCACTATAAAGTTTTCCAAAGTGACATTGTCTTCTGCTGCTACCTTCCGGATCATTTGCTCTACCTTTTTTGGTGAAGGCCTCACTATCGGATGCATTGATAAAAAGACAGCATACTTCTCTTTTGCTTCGATTTTTCGAGATTTAAATCCCATCGGTACTTCAGCGACATTACCTGTAATAGCAATTCCTGTAAAAACGGCCAGCTCGTTTCCTGCTAACGTATCATTCTGGTAATAGATCTGCGCCAGCGTACCGATCACTGCACTATCTAGTAAAAGTTTACGAGACGTGGTAAAGTGCTCGTGAATAGTCTTGCTGGTCTGACGTCCTTGAAAAAAACTGCCTACAATTACTTTATCTTTATGTTCTAGGCGGTAAACGTGTACAGGGTCAGTACCTCCTAGCCAATAGTATACGCATCCTCCGACAATGCTTAATGATAGTAAAATACTCAAGCTGTAAAGGAGTAGTTTTAATTTCATGCTGATACTATGTTTTTGTATTGCATCGAGTGCAATTGTGCATACCACCCGTCCTTAGCGAGCAATGACTCGTGCGAGCCAGTTTCTTTAATTTCGCCTTGATCCATCACGATGATCTTATCTGCTGTTTTGATTGTTGATAATCGATGGGCAATGACGATCGATGTACGTCCTTTCATCAGCTGCTGCGTCGCAGTTTGGATAAGCTCTTCTGTTTCTGTATCCACAGAAGATGTAGCTTCGTCCAATACAATAATATCTGGCTGATAGACCATGGCACGCACAAAAGAGATGAGTTGTCTCTGCCCAACGGACAACGTTGCACCTCGTTCCATGACGTTATAGTCAAGACCTCCAGGTAATCTTTCAATAAATCGCTTCGCCCCGACCTTTTCTGCAGCCTCCATAACAGTGGAACGGCTGATGTCTGGGTTGTTGAGTGTCACGTTTTTATAGATAGTATCGCTAAACAGAAATACGTCTTGTAGTACGACAGCTATCTTCGTTCTGAGATTATTTATATCATAGTCGAGAATATCATGACCATCGACTTTGATTGTCCCCTTATTGATCTCGTAAAATCGGTTGAGTAGATTGATGACCGATGATTTACCTGCGCCCGTTGCGCCAACAAGAGCAAGCGTCTCTCCTTGCTTAACATCAAAGGAGATATCCTTTAGCACGTAATCTTCATCCTTATAGGCAAACCAGACATTCTCAAAAGAGACATCTCCCTTGATTTTATCTGTTGTCAATGATCCATCATCTGGAATCTGGCTTTTATTGTCTAGCAAATCTAAGATCCGGTTGGAGCTTACAATCCCCATTTGCAGTGTGTTAAACCTGTCTGCAATCATCCTAATAGGACGAAAAAACATTTGAATGTACATAATGAATGCGATTAGCACACCCACTTCTATACGCTCTTGAATGACTAGGCCAGCGCCAAACCATACAACAAGACCAATACCTGTAGCCTGAATGACCTCCGCTATTGGGAAATATACCGAGTAGTACATCACTGATCTGATATTCGCTTTCTTTTGCTCTTCGTTGATTTCTTCAAATTTTTTGTACTCACGTTTTTCGCTATTGAAGATTTGTACAATGCTCATGCCAGTTACATGCTCTTGTACATAAGTATTAAGGTTAGAGATTGCAGTTCGGACGTCGTTAAAGGATACTTTTATTCTTTCCTTGAAGATGTAGGTAGCGTACAGTAGGATTGGAAGAGTGGAGAGACTAATGAGAGTCAGCTGCCAGTCGATCCAAAGCATGATGCCAAGGATTACAAAAAGCTGTAACAAATCTGCGATCATGGAAGCGATTCCCTCACTAAAAACCTCAGCTAAGGTTTCAATATCAGAAATATTGCGCGTCACAAGTCGCCCGATCGGCGTATTATCAAAAAACTTAAGTCGCAGACTTTGGACATGTTTGAAGAGTTGTACTCTGACATCCCTAATGATTGATTGCCCAAGCCAACCTGATAGGTAGGTGTGAAAGTATTGAAAGATGGCCCCCAAAAACAGCAAGCCAACCAATAATAAAATCATCTGAACCAAACCCGGGTAGTCCTGATTGGCGACCTGGTTGTCTATGGTCATTTGTATGATTAAAGGTCTCAAAGGACCCAGACTTGCTACACCGACGGTTAGTACAATAAGTATCCAAAACTGACGCAAGTAAGGCTTTGCAAAAGCAAACAGTCTTTGCAAAACTTTGAAGTCGATGATGTTCCCGTTGATGGTTTTTTCTTTTTCCACTAGTTTTTGAGTTGATAGATCGAGGAAGGATAAATCACTTGGCTAAGGTACAGACCGTGCGCCGGTGCAGCGGCACCAGCAGCTCTTCTATCTCGTTGCTCCACTATTAAAGCGAATTTGTCAGCA
The DNA here is from genome assembly GCA_047627515.1 of Cyclobacteriaceae bacterium. Lineage (GTDB taxonomy): Bacteria > Bacteroidota > Bacteroidia > Cytophagales > Cyclobacteriaceae > JAYPLE01. The sequence goes on from JBLHTU010000002.1 coordinate 88,849, forward strand.
GAAAGTTTTTTTAATCCTACATCCATGAGCGTTCCTACTAGGGCGCGAACCATACCACGCAAAAAACGATTCGCAGAAACGGTAAAACGAAAACCATCAGATGTTGCTTCCCAGGTAGCTGCCGAAAGGTGACAGTTAAAATTATTCACCTCAGTTTTTACTCTACTGAAGGACTCAAAATCACTGGTACGGATCAGAACAGCACATGCTTTATTTATAGCGGCTAAGTCAAGTTCGCCCCGGTGATACCAGGATAGGCCTTCTTTGAATGTTGATTTGAAGCGGTTGATTTCATATATATATTGTCGGGATGAAGCATCAAATCGTGCGTGTGCCTGATTTTGGACAAGGCAAATGTTATTGATGGCAATCGAGGGCGGTAGATATGAGTTCAACCGATAAGCCAGCTTAGCGACATCGATGGGCACTTCTGTATCAAAATGAGCAATCTGCTGTTTAGCATGTACACCTGTGTCTGTCCTGCCACTTCCTGTTATATCGATAGGCTCACTTAAAAGTTGTGTTAGTGCTTTCTGAAGGACCTCCTGAACAGTTATCGCATTGTTTTGGATTTGCCAACCGTGATAAGGCGTGCCGAGATAGCTGATATCCATGAAGTAGCGCATGTTGCAAAATAACTTCATTCTTCGCAAAGCAGAATAACTAATTCGGATGAAGGGTGAATGAAGGCATCAAATTGTGAGTTAGTAAAATCGCCGCTACTTTTGCTGAAATAATTAAACCCGATGATTCAGAGAATTCAAACAATATTTCTTTTTATAGCAGCAGTCGCAATGATCTGTCTGCTTTTCTTCCCGATCTGGCAAAAAATTAATGCGGATCAATCTGCTATGGCATACATGGACGCGTATAGTTTGTCGTACAAAGAGATGAATGATCAAGGCGAAATGGTAACTGTAGGGTCTAAGCAAACCTTTTATATTGCTATTGCTGCAATTGTTTCGTCATTGCTAGCTGCCTTTTCTATTTTTCAGTATCGGAATCGACTTCGACAGATTCAAATAGGCGCAGCAAACTCATTCGTCGTGATGATCACGATGTTTACCTCCTTATACTTCATCCTCAAGTCTGAATCTGTCATTGCGCCTGATTTGCAAGGCGTTTATCTTATTGGGTTTTACTTCCCAGTAGTCGCTTTGATGTGCAACATGATGGCCAACAGATTTATCAGAAGAGATGAACAGTTGGTAAAATCGGCAGACCGTATCCGGTAGTTCGGTACTAAACCCCTTATTCTGCTGACATCTTGTCAGCCTTTCTCCATGATTGATCTTTGGAATAAAATTTGATTTTGAGGTAGTAACTATAAATCAACTTCACAGAAAATTATGCAAGAGAAAGGCACGATTTCAATCCATACGGAAAACATCTTTCCGATCATTAAAAAATTCCTTTATTCTGATCATGAGATATTTCTCCGAGAATTAGTATCCAACGCAGTAGATGCTACGCAAAAAATTAAGCGACTAGCCTCTTTAGGTGAGTACAAAGGTGAGCTTGGCGACTTGCTGGTCGAAGTAAAAGTTGACAGGAAGAAAAAGACGATAACTATCTCTGATAATGGGATAGGTATGACGGGAGAGGAGATAAAGAAGTATATCAATCAGATAGCATTTTCGGGTGCGACTGAATTCCTCGAGCAGTACAAAGACAAAGGAGAAGATCAGCAGATCATTGGACATTTTGGTTTAGGGTTCTACTCTGCTTTTATGGTGTCCAAAAAAGTAGAGATCATTACTTTATCTCACAAGGAAGGTTCTGAACCTGCTAAGTGGGTCGGTGAAGGAAATACAGAGTTTGAGATCAAAAACGTCAAGAAAAAGACAAGAGGAACAGATATAGTTCTTCATATTGATGGTGAGTCTGAGGAGTTTTTGGAAGACAGCCGCATTCAAGGTATCCTTGACAAGTATGCGAAATTTCTTCCTGTTACAATCAAGTTTGGTGAGAAGGAAGAAAGTGTAGAGGACGGTAAGGACGAGGAGGACAAACCGAAATTTAAGACCGTCAAAAAGGACAATATCGTCAATGACACAGAGCCTCTTTGGACGAAGAACCCAAGTGAGTTATCTGACAAGGATTATATTGATTTCTATAAAAAGCTATATCCATTTTCTGAAGACCCATTATTTTGGATTCACCTAAATGTTGACTATCCATTCAATCTGACAGGCATTCTGTATTTCCCTAAGTTGAAAAAAGATTTTGAAGTTCAGCGAAATAAAATTCAGCTGTACTCGAGACAAGTATTCATTACAGATGAAGTAAAGGATGTGGTGCCTGAATTTTTGCAATTGCTGCATGGTTTGATTGATAGCCCAGACATTCCTTTGAATGTGTCAAGAAGCTACTTGCAGTCTGATAGCAATGTGAAAAAAATCAATGGATACATCACTAAGAAAGTAGCTGACAAGCTAGGTGAGCTTTTCAAAAAAGATAGAGATGCGTACCAGAGCAAGTGGTCTGATATCGGCGTATTTGTAAAATACGGAATGTTATCGGAAGAGAAATTCCATGAGAAAGCAAAAGACTTTGCTTTATTGACAAACACTGAGAAGGAGTATTTCACCTTTGAGGAATACAAAACTAAGGTTGCGACTAATCAGACTAACAAGGATAGTCAGGTGGTATTCTTATATACCAATGATGAAGACAAGCAGGACGGTTTTATTACTTCAGCCAAGAAGCGTGGCTATGACGTCCTAGTATTAGGGGACATGCTCGACGCTCACTTTGTCAATCATGCAGAGCAGAAGTTCGAAGTGACCTTCAAGCGTGTAGATGCTGACGTAGCTGATAAACTAATCGAATCGGGTGAGGAAAAAGAATCTGTTCTTACTGATAAAGAGAAGGAAACTGTGAAATCAGTCTTCGACGAAGCAATCAATAGTAAGGATAATAATGTAACGGTTGAGACGATGGCAGTTGATGATCTTCCAGCGACGGTTACGTTGCCTGAGTTTATGAGACGAATGAAAGATATGCAGGCTGTTGGTGGAGGCGGCCCGATGATGTTTGGTGATATGCCAGTTATGTTATCGGTGGGCGTAAATGCCAATCACGCAATTACGCAAAAGATCTTAGCGACAGAAGACAAAGAGGTGCAACTCGCTTACGCGAAACAAGCATATGATCTGGCTTTGTTGTCTCAAGGAATGCTGACTGGAAAGAATCTGACTCAATTTATTCAACGCAGTGTTGAAATTGCTACGAAATAATTGTAGGCTTCTTTTAGTATAATCGACCATATTAGGATAAAAAAGGGAGCCGGCGGGGCTCCCTTTTTTATTCAATGATTATTTTTCCTGATTCCCTGATTGATCCTTCCAGCGTCACACGATAAAAGTAGATCCCACTTTTTAGATTACTTAACGGTAGATACTCAATGGTATTGACAATAGGCCAGTTCAGTTGGATTTTTCCATCGGGCGAAATTATCTGAAATACGCCACCAAGTGCGTCTGTTATCACAGACAATTCAGCGGAACGATTAGCTGGTACAGGTCCGACAATGGTTTCACGTGCATTGGCATAGTAAACCGTCTGTTTTTCAAAGCTAATTTCACGGCCTGACGAAAGGGTAACATTTACTTGGTATTCTATGATTCCTGTTTTCAGATCTCGATCCACAAATGAGACAATAGGACCAGAGGGGTTTGTCGAAAAAACTTCAGTCATAACCCCCTTAGATGTTTTTTCTATCCTGACTTCGTCAATTACTTGCCAAGCATTCAAATTGATTTCCAGCTCGATTGACTGAGCAAATTTCCTCGCAATAACATTTGAAATATAGCACCCTATGCCCTGCTGCGTATAATTTAAGGCATAGCTTCGTTCACCAGCAATGCCTTCAAAAAAGGGTTGAATAGCTAAAAAGTCGCTTGAAAATTGAGACCTAGAGAGAAAGCCAAGTGAGTCCTCAGCCTCAAAGGCAGAAATCACAAATGAGAGGTCATAAACAAGAATATCAGATGCTGCTCCTACTTTTGGCCATGTCAACGCTATGGAATCTTGACATAATAATAAGACTTCCGGGTTGATCAGAGGGTGAACTAAGATGGCGTCAGATAAGAAAATCCGATCTGTTTCAATAAAAAACCTAACATTAGCCACTGTATCTGGTACTGAGTAACTGTATAGACCGAGCTGAAGATCGACCGTAGCATCAAGTAATTTCGGTTCCCCACCATCGATCTGGACAAACAGTTGTCCTGTCTCGCTTTCCAATGTTGAATTCCACCTGATGATCGTTTCCTCGTTGGACAGCAGGACATCATCTGATGTGGGATAGGTCCAAAATAAGCTGTCATTTGTTTCCATAAAGTAGGCAACCGTGTAAGACTGACTGCTTGTTGTGAGCTCATTTGCGGAGATATTAATCTCATACGTACCTTCTTCGATCTCATCCAAGGCTATAAGTTCGACATTATTCTTATGATCCAACCCGGGCCTAGCGAGACGCATAAGGCTATCGATATGAGGAAAATTTGACAAGACTAAAGGTTGATATACCTGCGGTGCTGTTGAAGTTAGACTTAGTGCCAAGTCGTTCATGAGCGTATGGGGTTCATTGATAGCAGCAGCAGGGTCATGCCAGTAAAGAACCACTCTGAAATTCTTCGCACGCCTCGAAATTTCTATCGTATATATCTGTTCGTCAAATTCACTTACAGAATCACTAATGTGCCAGTCATTTTGTTGAATGGTAAGTGAATTTGAGAGGCTAGCATTACCGAAACCTGTGAAGTAGTCAGGTCCTGATGCCCCCACGTCTTCAGCTCCTGCAATCAGGAGAGCCTTTAATTGCTCAGATGTCAAAGTGCTGCCATAATTCCTAAGTGTATATCCCTGCATGTAAGCTGCTATGCCTGAAACAATTGCTGCTGCATCGGAGCTTCCATCTCCGCCATAGGCGACAAGTTCTGGTTTTACTCTCCCATCGAAAGTAGGTCCGCGAGAGCTAAAAGTTTTTAGTTGGTATATGGAGTCAATGGCACCTACGGTCAATGTGTTTTTTGACTGCTTGAATGTCCCCGTCAAATTGGAAATTTGCTGCAATCCAGCATAATTACCCTCTAAAGCTGTGAAACCACCTGCATTGCCAGAAGAGAAAATATGTAATACTTCGGGGTTTTCAAAAGTAAATTGGTCATAAGCCTGGGCTTCTACTCCGTAAAAATTTTCCACTCCTACACCGTAGGAGTGGTTTTCCACTTTGATGCCATACTGCTGATAGTACCGCAGCTCCTCAGGGAAAAGATTGTCGAAGGAGGTAGCATATAGACTACTTACTGAAACTCCTTTTCCGGTCTTAAAGGAAACTCCTAAACCGCCGATAAGGGTTGCCATATCTGTCGCATGATCAGTCGTGGCTGAGCTTGAGAGTTCCGTTAGCTCGGCGCTTTGCTCAATGTCGATATCATTTATATTAAATGTCTGCTCTTTAATCGAAACTTCAGTTCCATACTGATCTGAATATAGACTGTGGGAGAAGAGGACATCATTGACCGTTAGGTCATGTTTTCGGATAAGAGATTCTTCGGTTGCTTTTCTATTGAGATCAACCCATATCAGGTCAGGATGATCGCCCCATTTTTTTTCGATCTGTAATGCGCTGGATTTGAAAATTAGAGTTTTGTATTGCTGGTTAATTTTTGTTTTTGCGGGTGCATTTATAGGGAGTGTTAGAAACGTTAACTTAAACTCACGCACTACTTTCGCCTCATTTTCTAAGGATTCTTTGCCCTTTACCGACCATTTCCAAGAATTATTGATAGGGTAGCTACCAAACGATATTTTGTTTTCAGCGGTCTTTACAATCTGCCAATCCTTATCATAATTTCTGATCCTTATGAAGTTCGAAGTAATCATAGTCTGTCTTCGCGGTACCAAAAAAAACGGCCCGCTCGATGTTTCATCATCTGTGATTACCATGAGCTCCGTAGGGAAGACAGGTTCTGTGATTTTTGCCTGTCCCCAACAGAAATAGAATGTTGTTAAAAAAAAAACCGCAAATATTTTTCGCACTAGCAAAACTATAAAGAATCAATGGCCAACGAATTTTTTGTTGATCAAAATAATTTGGCATTTAGATCACTGTTATTGTATAAAAATCTTATTTATCTATTTATAGAAGAATATAATATTTAATATATAGTAAATGACGGAATATTGATCCTTTTTGCTCATTGATTGTAGGGTATATTTCTCTTCCGATTTACTGGTGCGCTTAGATTAGAATCAATAGAAGTAAATTTGGATTTAATGAAATTTATCGCAAAATTCACCCAATCACTAACAAATTTTTCAATTTTAAACCTAATTAGAATGCTTAAAAACAAAATATTTCTTATGATGCTTGCCGCGGCATTTGTATTTACAGCGTGCGATGATTTTGGCATAGATAGAGTGGATGAAGTTTCTCCTGATGTCTTGGTCAAGTTAGCTGCAGCGGGATTTGATATTCAGAATCAAGCACCATTAAATTTTGAAGATGGGTATCTAGTAGAGGGGGATATCTATATACCTGCTTCTCAAATCGATGCCTTGTCTAGTGGCGAGCGCCTTCCTGTAGAGGAACAGTACAGCACCAATAATCTTGTTTTGACGAATGGTTCAAGAGTTATATCTCTATACGCACCTACAGGCCGCAAGGGCTATAGTGCAGGTATGATTGCTGGTTTGGATGAGGCGATCGCACGTTATAACGCTCAAAATCTTGAGCTTTCATTTCAGCGTATATCGTCATCTGGGGGAGCTGATATCGTGATGAATAGACTAAGAAAAGGAGACGAGCGAAGAGGAATTCTAGGTTCAGCTGGATTCCCGACTGCTTCGGGAGATCCGTATGGAGAGATCCTCATGAGTGGTATTCTAGAATCTACTTATGGATTAAGTACTGATGGCATTGCGACGATCATAGCTCACGAGATGGGTCATTGTGTCGGATTTAGACATACTGATTTCTTCGATAGAAGTATCTCTTGTGGAGGTGCTGCAAGTAACGAAGGCGATGGAGGTATAGGTGCAAATCAAATACCAGGAACGCCATCAGGTGCTGACTTGGCAGGAAATGGTTCTTACATGTTAGCTTGTACTGATGGAAGCGACAGACCATTTACAAGTGCTGATCAGGTCGCATTAGACTTTTTGTATTGATCATATAGTTGATAAAATAAAAAAAGGGAGCCTATCTGGCTCCCTTTTTTTATTTGCGATTGGTCGATATTTTCTTAATTTTAGTGTTATCAATTACCTAATCTAAAAGGGGGCTCATTCGTGAGCCCTTTTTTTGTAATTTTTAACGAGCTACATTCGTTGAGTACTACAATGCGCAATCATTTCCCTTTTTTTCTAGTGCTAATGCTCTCAGTGAGCGCGGTTTCAGCCCAAGACGAGTCTGTCGCTAATCTATTCAAGGTTAACTATGAGACGCCCCTGACCATAGAGTTGAAGAAACAATCGGGGGAGCCGGACCTCTCTGATGCACCTGTAGCGGCAAAAAAGAAGCGGGTTAACCCAAAGATATTTTGGGGCACAAAGACGAAAAAGGGCTTTACCAAAAAAGGCTTTGGAAAAAAGACTGTGACTGAGCTGTTCTTTTATCTAAAGAAGAAAGACTTCGAAGGACCTGATGAGTATATTCAGGATTTCTATTATTTCGATTTCAAAAAGAAGAAAATCGTAAAGTCAAAAAAAATAAAGGACCCAAGCAAAGTAGGTGTTTTGCATGGTAGGTACATAAAGAAAGTCGGTGAGCAGATTCTAGAAGAAGGGTACTTCTACAAAGGCAAAAAGCATGGTCGATGGATGAGGTACAATACCAATGATATCCTGCAGGACAAAACCACTTTCTGGAAAGGGTGGCCGCAAGAATCTCAATTAGCGTTTTATGACTACCAGCGAGAAAAGCTAAGAGAAGTGATACCCATCATTTACGGAGAGCGACAGGGCACCTATTATGCTTTTCATAATAACGGAATACTGGCAGCTACCGGAAGTTTCAAATTTGATCGTCGCGTAGGTGTTTGGAGAGAGTACTATGATAATCGACGAATAAAACGTGAGATTGTTTATCCTGAAAATCCCTTTGTGGCGGATCAGCAAGGTTACATCACAAGAGAATATAGTCGGGAAGGAAAGTTGATCTATGACCGAAATAAGTTTTTTAATGCTGGGGATTAGCCCATCTCAGGATCTTTAGCCTGAGGAAAAGCATGGCAAAAGAACCAAATGTTACGAGTGCAGCTGTTTCAGAATCCATAGCTGCTGAAAACCCAAAAAACAAGGCAATGTACCATATAGGGAATGCGATGAGTCCGGCAGCATATTTAAGTGAGCCATAAAACACAATATCTCGGATTGGCTTCAGGATCACTTGCAATACTAGCAAGGGTAAAAAGTTAAAAATACCTATGACTTTCCCAATATAGAGTAGAAAATATCGAGTCTTCTTCGTAGCGAGTTTTTCATCATGATGGCTAATAGCAGTCTGTAACGCCTTGAAACCTAATCGCTCATTTGATGCATTGATGAAATCTCTTTTCGCCATATAATCTTCAGTTTCCTCTGGGATGAGCAAGCATTTTTTCATCCCATCGCTGATAGCTGATTTTAGCTGATTTGCTCCTACTACTTTGTGCGTTTGGTAAGCGGGGTAGTGATCTTGGGCAGCAATAGCTTCACCAAAAACGACACACAATTTATTACCTGGGCGCTGATGGTGAAAGTAATTAATCCCAACAGGGACAATCTGAATGTCTTTGTCAGGGATTTTGTCCAGAGCCTCTAGTGCCATTCTTGAACTACCTTTTGTCAGAGGTCTTAGGAAATAATTATTGCCGTGGTTTCCTTCAGAAAAGACCAATATGGCCTTATCAAGCTCCAGTAATGATTGGATTTTTTTGAATATCACTTCGTTTTTGATCAGCTGATCGATCCCGTCTCTCATTCTGTAAATAGGGAGCATCTGTAAGGCATCCATAAACCAGCGAAGAGGGGTGTTGAAAACATCGGCTCTGGTCATCGAGGTGATTCGTGTCGGGGCGATGGCACCTATCACCAGTGCGTCCATGAAAGCATTTTGATGGTTGCAAGAGAAGATAATCGGTTTGCCTACTGGGATCGATTTTTTTCCTACGACTTCCACCCGACCAAAGAATAATTGGATGAACGTCCGCATATAGTACTTCATGAAGTAGTAGAAAGCAAGCTTAAGGTGCATGGTGATGGGTCCTGTTAAAGTGATGAATTGTAAAACTGTTAAAAAACTTACGTTTTAAAAAGCTTCATTAGTTAGAAGGGTCATAAAAACAATCAAATTTAAGTTGGAGCTTATCTGATCATTGAATTCGATTTATATTACGAAGATGTTATGCACGAGCAATGATTGATCTGATTTCAGGTTTTTTTGATGGGGTACGATACTATGATTTCCCATCGTACGAAGTGGCAATATTCTCCTTACTTCTGGCATTTATTCTCAGTAGCTTA
>JBLHTU010000003.1:0-78528 GCA_047627515.1 Cyclobacteriaceae bacterium
GCCGCTGAACTAGAAGAAAAGACCCTCCACTGGCTTAAGCAAATGATGAGTCTCCCCATGGACTGGTCTGGTGTTATTCAGGATACAGCAAGTACTTCGACCCTAGCTGCATTATTAGTCGCAAGAGAGAAGAAAACAAATTTTTCGATCAATCAAGATGGTTTTCAATCAAACAAGCTAAGAATCTATTGTTCAAGTCAAACACATAGCTCCATAGACAAAGCCGTAAAGATCGCTGGTTTTGGAAGCAGTAATCTGGTGAAAATCGCTGTAGATGATACCTTTGCCATGAGTGCTGCTGCTCTCAAAGCTGCCATCGAACAAGATCTTAAAGATGGGTTAATTCCATGTGCAGTTGTGACTACACTCGGAACCACAAGCACAATGGCAATGGACCCATTACAAGCCATCAATGACCTCTGTGCGCAGTATGGGGTTTGGAATCATGTAGATGCCGCTTATGCCGGCAATGGGTTTATTCTGCCTGAAGATCAACATTACATCGAAGACTTATCGAGAGCAGATAGTTACGTTTTTAACCCACACAAGTGGCTTTTTGTCAATTTTGATTGCTCGGTCTTTTTTGTCAAAGACAAGTCCTTGCTGATCAGAACATTTGAGATTTTACCCGAATATTTAAAGACTAAGAATAGAGGTGAAGTAAGTGACTACCGAGATTGGGGCATACCACTTGGCCGACGGTTCCGTGCACTAAAGCTCTGGATGGTCATATCCACTTACGGCGTAGAAGGTCTTAAAAAAACGATCAAAGGGCATAACAATTTTGCAGTATGGCTAGAAAATCAGATTGAAAATGAACCTGATTTTGAGATGATGTCACCACGTGTGATGAATCTTGTGGTTTTTAGGTACGCACCTGCAGATCATGAAGATCTTAACCAACTGAATGAGCAACTCCTGCAGACTATCAACAAAGGAGGCAAAGCCTATCTCACTCATACTAAGATAAATGGTCAATATGTCATCAGGTTAGTAACAGGACAAACATACCTGACAGAAAAACATGTTACCGCTATATGGAATATTATAAAATCAGAAACTAAGAAATTATAAACTTGCTTATCTGCCTTAGAATATTGAAATTCCCTTAAAAAACAACAGATATATGAAAAAAATATTACTATCCGTAACACTTGTTGTTGCTTGCCTTTTCACTTACGCAGGGACGGCTGATTACTATGTAGATGATGCAACTGTAGAAACTACATTAAACACAGCTACTCAAGTAAGCCTTAGTGGTGCAGCAGCACAAGTAGAGCTTATGAATATGACTTCTATTCAAGCTGATAACCCTAACCCTTGGGTTGCTTTTGCTTTGACTTGGGTTCTTGGTGGTATAGGAGTACACAGAGTTTACCTAGGTGGTAAAGGTTCGTTGATTCTAATCTACTTCATCACTTGTGGTGGTATTTTCGGAATCGTGCCTTTAGTTGACTGGGTTGTACTTTTGATTGGTGCTATCAATGATGATATTGGATCTTATGTAAACAACGATGCTTTCTTCATGTGGAAGTAAGTTTAGTCAGATGACTTTATTAAGGCTGAACTTTTAGTTCGGCCTTTTTTATGCCCTCAGAAAAAGCATGCTTTAAAGCCTTAGCATTTTTTTCATTTTTCTGTTCCGCTAGTTGACCGGCATACCTTGCTCCTCCTAGGTAAAACGTATAAAACAAAGCGGCTCCAGTAAGTACCCCACTGAAATAGTATCGGTTAAGCAGGCTGTAGAGTGTAAACCCAGTTGCACCCGCCACCAATCCACCAGATACCAAGCCTTTACCAAAGTGACCTGCGTACATCTGTCCGATGCCCGGCATCCACAGAGAAAGATTGTAGGCTTTGTTCGGCTTCTTATACTTGAGCTTTTTTGAAAACATCAAATCAATTTCTTTTTGATCAAGTCCGATCAAGCCTTGGTGAGTTACTAGATATTTCTTCACCTCCTGGAAATCTTGTTTTGCTATCAACACTAGAGCCATCAATACGGCGGTCTCTTGATCTAGTGAGGCGCTCTGGAGACTAAGTTGCAAAAGTTTATTGTATGACCTCTCGTAGTCTACCGAAAGGTAAAGAAGCAATGCCTGCTCATAGTTAGTCTCCCTTCCGTTGACTCGCTCTACAGCACGAAGCGCTTGATCATACTCGCCCAGCTGCTTATAACATTCACTTTTTTGAATCAGCGCACCCTCATTTCCAGAGGTAAAATATGCTAATTCATAAGAAACTGCTGCCAGTTCGTACGCACCGATCTGAAACAGACTGTCGCCTTGCCCTCTAGTTGTATAAAAACCTAAGAGGAACATGCATAGTAACCAATATACTCTCATTCACCTGATCATTAAATTCTTGTCGTTCAATCTTCACACCTAAAGCAGCACCCCAAATATTTGCCACATAGAAACCACCGAATAGGCCTCCAAAAAGAATAAAGCGAGCACTTTTCAAACCATCCTTTTGATAACTCTCGTAGGCCTGGAGGCCAAACAATCCGATCGTTAGCAAAGACATGGCACCTTGCCCAATATTACCTGTATACATCTGTCCTGCGCCTGGCAATATGGTAGAAAGCAAACCAGCTACAAAGGGTGATTTATGTTTTCTAGCCGTAATATCGCTGCGAATATTATTGAGCCTTTGATGTGCTGTTTTCAGTTGTCCATTGATGGTGAATTGATCAGTAGCTATACTATCAAAACCGACGAAATCACGATCTAGTAAGTAAACACCACTCAGAAGAAACGTGCTAATTAGCGCACTTTCCTTTGTAACACGCTCTGCAGCGCGAAGCAGACGTGATTGGCTACTGGTCCAATTACCCGCATATATCATCTGATAGCTGCTCAATAGAAAAGATTCATCAAAAAAGGGACTCTGTGATCGAACCCTATCGAACGCCGTTATTGACGGGCCTAAGCTTACTTGATAATAGTGAAATTTGCCACGATAGTAGTTTAACGTATCTGATTGGCCTTCTGTATTGGCACCTGAGACAGTATCAAGGTATAACAAACCTTCGTTGTAGGCTTCTATTCTACGAAGGTGATCCAAGAATCCAATCTGTTCAGAAAAAGACTGCCCCTTTGCAGTCGAATACATCATACTAAGACTAATGGAACCTATAATGATCCCAATGATCTTTAATTTTTCCTTCATTATTGATCCTTACAGGTGTGACATCCATTGCTGAAGCTCGGTTGCATCGCATTAAACGATCGGCAGATAAAAAGCCTCCTTTTATCAAGCCGTGCTCTTTGATAGCTCCTTGGCTAAAAGTACTGCACGATTCTACATAAATACAATCATTTAGTAGCTGATCAGCAAACAGACGGTTATACACTTTCAGTAGACGTCTGAACTTTACTTGTTCAGTCGATTGCTCTACACTATTGTTAGTAAATAGTAATTCTTTATCAGTTCTTGCTGTCGAGCCATTTTCTTGACCAACAAGTAATAACGTTGAAAAAAATACCAATCCAGAGAGAAGAATTCTCATTCGATCAATTGAGCATCTAGTGGAATTTCAAACCGCATGATCTCTCGATCGACTTCATCATTGATCTTAAAATTGGTAAAGGAAGTTTTACTTACAATTGAGTCTCGTTTGTCGATATAGTTGATTTCTGTAATGGCTCCGGGGAATGCCAAACCTATATCCTCTATGTAGTTGTAGTAATACACTTTTTTAAGAAATTTTCCTTTTTTGTCTTTGTAGCCTACAAATATGGGTCGCTTCCCCTTATGCACAAGCTCCACTTTGTCAAAATACTGTTTTACAGATGGAGGTGAATTGTATTCTGATATTAGCAGCTGATCCTCTAAACGTGAACTCATCAACTCAAAGCCTAGGTCGAATAAACCCATATCATCCGTTTTATTCATCAGAAAAAAGTAAAACTGATTATTTTGGCTGCCAAGCATGTAGTTCATCTGCTGAAATACTTGGTTTTTTTCAGGATTATAGATTTTTAACTCGCCTTCCTTATTGTTGAAGACAAAAAGCTCCATCGGGAAAAGCTGTCGAATGATCAGCTGACTGTTCTCATCAAAGTAGACCATCGACCGAGTTTCACTCGTAACCCCATCTCTGTTACTACGTTGCTTCATTTCGAAACTTACCCATTGAAATGGCTGGGTAAACCCAAATGAACAAAAGACTAAAAGTGTGAAAAGTGTCTTCATTGAAATAGCTGAATTATGCTGCTATTTAAGAAAAATATGTCACATAGTTTTTAATTTGACAATCATTCAAATTCAAATGTCTTGAAAGAAACCAAACAGATAGTCGTCCTGACAGGTGCAGGTATCAGTGCAGAAAGCGGTCTAAAGACTTTTAGAGATGCCGACGGTCTATGGGAAGGCCATGATGTTACGGCGGTTGCATCCCCAGAAGGATGGTACCGAGATCAGAAATTAGTACTCGACTTTTATAATCAAAGACGCAAACAAGCATTATCTGTTGCTCCCAATGCGGGTCATCAAGCTTTGGCCCAATTAGAGGATAGTTACAAAGTATCCGTAATAACACAAAATGTAGATAACCTACATGAAAGAGCAGGAAGTGCAAACGTTCTGCATTTACACGGAGAGTTGTCAAAAGTACGAAGTACGATCGATGAAGAGTTGGTCTATGAATTGGATGGTTGGGAGTTAAAAAGAGGAGACCTCTGCGAAAAAGGAAGTCAGCTAAGGCCACATATTGTATGGTTTGGTGAAGCAGTCCCCATGATGAATCATGCAGCCGATCTTGTTCAATCTGCTGATCTACTGATGGTCGTAGGCACTTCTTTGCAGGTATACCCAGCGGCAGGCTTGATCAATTTTGCGGATCGCAATATACCCATCATCATTGTAGACCCCTTTATCCCAGAGATTGGCACTCGCCCCAACCTACATATGATTGAAGCCGCTGCCTCTATTGGTGTTCCGAAAGCAGTAACTCTGATTCAAATGCTGCTATCAGAACGCTGAACTGTTAGATGCTGTGATCTGTTGTTTATGCCATGAAAGTAATGGTCAAAAACATGGTCTGCCAACGCTGTATTCTTGCTGTCGAGCAAATCTTGCAAGCTGAAAAAATTCCCTTCGTCAAAATTGACCTGGGTATGGTAGAAACAAAAGAAGATTTGACCAACAGCCAGCAGGAGGCTCTGAAGAAACAATTGCAAAGCATAGGTTTTGAGTGGATTGACGATCAAAAAACAGCACTAATCGAGCAACTGAAACAAATAATCATTCAATCCATTCAAAACGACAGACAACCTTTTCACAACTGGTCCCACTTTTTAAAAGAAGAACTAAACCATGACTACAAGTATTTAAGTCAACTCTTTTCAAGTGTCCACGGACTCAGTATAGAGCAATTTATCATTAGGCAAAAAATCGAAAGAGTCAAGGAACTGATATCCTACGATCAAAAGACTTTGTCCCAAATTTCAAATGAGATGCACTACAGTAGTGTCGCTCATCTAAGTGCCCAATTCAAGAAAGTAACAGGCATAACGCCATCCTTTTTCAAAAAAAACAGAGTTGACCGAACACCTATTGATCGTATTTAGGTTTCTACATCATATTCAATGCGTATGATTCTGTAACGCTTTATGCTAATGATGTAAATATTCCTATGACATCATCAGTAGCTTTGTTCTATGACCACTTTAACAAAAACGTATCCCCTATCAGGAATGACTTGCGGTGCTTGCTCAGCAAGTGTGCAGACCATTCTAGAGGCCCAAGATGGTGTCGAAGTGGCTACAGCCAACTATGCCACACATGAAACCGAGATTACCTTTGACCCTGCTCAGATCACTGAGGAGCTACTTCAAGAGGCGCTAGCAGATGTTGGATATGATTTGATCCTAATAGACAATCGTACGACAGATGAGAAAGAAGAAGACGAACTCGTTCAGTTTCGTCAATCCAAAAGGAGATTATTTGCAGCAGCGCTTCTTACTGCACCGATCATTCTCCTAGGAATGGTTTTGCCTGAAACCGTCTTCTCAAAGCCAATCATGGCTGCATTGGCTTCTTTAGTCCTTTTTGTTTTCGGACGTAGCTTTTTTGTGAATGCATGGAGATTGGCCAAAAATGGACTTTCCAATATGGATACGCTCGTGGCAGTAAGTACTGGAACTGCCTACAGCTACAGTCTTTTTGTGCTTCTTTTCCCATCCTACTTAACAGAACGGAACCTACCACTTCATGTCTATTTTGAAGCTTCCGCAGTGATAATCACTTTTATATTATTGGGGAAGTTTCTGGAAGAACGAGCAAAAACCGGTACTTCAGCAGCTTTAAAAAGTTTAATGAAGCTACAGCCCAATGAAGTAGAACTACAAGTGGGTGAAGCCTACAAAATGATACCGGTGAGTCAAATTCAATTAGCTGATATCATCCGTATCAAGCCAGGTAATCAGATTGCATTGGACGGTAAAGTCCTTCAAGGTTCCTCCTATGTAGAGGAGAGCATGCTTACCGGAGAATCAGTCCCCGTGTCTAAAAAAGTCGATGACCTAGTCTATGCTGGAACGATTAACCAAGATGGAAGTTTACTCGTCACAGTGACGAAAACGGGGAAAGAAACATTGCTCTCCCAAATTGTTCAACGCGTAAAATCTGCTCAGAATAGTAAAGCGCCAGTACAGAAACTAGTAGATAAAATTTCATCTGTATTTGTACCTACGATACTAGTGATCGCCCTAGTAAGCTTCGCCGCATGGATGCTACTAGCAAACGAGGATGCTTTCGCTCACGGCATTATTGCATTTGTGACGGTACTCGTGATCGCCTGCCCTTGCGCACTTGGGTTAGCTACCCCTACGGCCTTGATGGTCAGTATTGGTAAAGCAGCCCAAAACGGGATATTAATAAAGAATGCTGAGAGCCTAGAAATCGCCAAGAAGGTAGATGTCATCGTCTTTGATAAAACAGGAACACTTACGCGCGGTATGCCGATCGTGCAAAAGATTCATTGGCTTCAAACTGAAAAAGAAGAATACACACAGGTACTTTCATCATTGGCATCCCTGTCAGATCACCCACTATCAATCGCTATATCAAAGTATCTTCCCAGTTCAAACGTGTCGCTTGAAGCCTTTCAAAACCAATCAGGTTTAGGCGTGATGGGTACTAATAATCAGAAACGGTACTGGCTGGGAAATGGTACGCTAGCACAAAAACAAGACATTGCAAATTCGCTTCCAGAACTAGCTGGCACGACTGCTTTTTTCGGTTTTAATCAGACGCTGTTGGCTCAGATAGATCTAGTAGATGAAGTCGCGGCTCATGCACTAGAAAGCATCCAAAAACTAAAAATGGAAGGTGTTAGACCTGTGATGCTTACTGGTGATAATGAAGTAGCAGCGCACAAAATTGCAAAGCAATTGGGAATCACTGAATATCAAAGTGAGCAACTGCCTTCGGACAAATCAATGTACATCCAGAATTTGCAGCAAAAAGGATTAGTTGTGGGTATGGTTGGTGATGGGATAAATGATGCGGAAGCCTTAGCCACTGCGGACCTGAGCATTGCGATGGGCAAAGGGTCTGATGTTGCACTAGATGTCGCGATGATAACTGTCCTTAACTCTGATTTGAGTAAGATTGCCCCAGCAATCAAACTGTCTAAAAATACCGTAAAAACAATCCGGCAAAACCTATTTTGGGCATTTATATACAACATAATTGGTATTCCAATTGCTGCAGGATTACTATATCCAGCTACTGGATTCTTGCTCAACCCAATGATTGCAGGAGCAGCGATGGCGATGAGCTCAGTATCTGTTGTAGCAAATAGCTTAAGATTGAAAAAAACTAAAATTGATTAAACATATGGAATCTATCACATTCAAGAGTGCCATTCAGTGCAGCAATTGCGAAGCAAAAGTTAAAACGCAGCTTGATAAGTATTCAGAAATTAGCAGCTGGCATGTGGATTTATCTCATGAAGACAGACTCTTAACCGTCGAAAGTTCACTCTCCGCAGATGAAATTCAAAAAATCGTTATGAAAGCTGGTTTCAAGACAGAAACTTTGGTAGGCTAATTCTTCATTTCATTAAGTCTCCTGTCATATTCCATGTATTGGATAATATACCCTTTTGGCAATGTTACAAATCGATATATGTCCATATACTTCCGGCTTCATCGATGAACATCTGTTCATTCCAATCAAAGATTTTACTGATAAAGATCGACTTAGTTGTGTTGTCGACCAGTACATAATCGTCTCGATCCATCACCATTGTGAGGTAAAAATCAAGTTGCTTCTCGACCTCCTCGGCCGTAAATGCTTGATTGTATAAGGTAAGGCAACTTAGAGCGTTACCATTCAATGCAAAATGCAGCCTTGGATCAGGGTAAATTTCGAATAACCTTTCGAACTCAATTTGATCTAGCGTTACCTGCTCATTTGCTACCGTAAACTTGATTTCCTTGAAAAAACCATCGATTGCCATGGAACTTTCTACAGAGTAAGCTTCCAATACACCCTTGATAACCAATAAATTATATGCATTGATATAAAACGCCTTCTTGAAATCATCGTCTGAACCCCTAAGATAAAATTGTTCATATTGCTCAACCAAAGCCAGAAACTCTGTCGGATTTATTTTGAGCCTTTTGTAATCCACTTTCCCATCATTCACATAAGACTGGAAATAATTATCAGTACTTTCAAACAGCCCTTCTTGTCCTAATACGGGATACCGTTGGAAAAAGGAAAATCAAGTGATAAGAAACAGTTTCATAATACCATGTATTACCATTCGACCAAAAGGGTTGGTTATCTTCTGGACAATTGATTTATTTTCGCGGATAAAGTAATCAAGCCGACATATAACTTGCCAAACATGAAAGCAAATACTCTTTGTAAAATCTCTGTGATTCTCCTGTTCCTCACTCCTGCTTTTGGCTATAGCCAAGACTACCAAAAAACCGTGGATACAATCTTTGAAGAGGCGTTGTCCAATGGAGAAGTATATGGGAACCTCGAATATTTATGCAAAGAAGTAGGAAATAGGCTAAGCGGATCTCCTGGAGCAGCAGCAGCTGTTGAATATACCAGAGCCTTGATGATAGACTATGGCTTTGACACGGTGTACCTTCAACCGGTGATGGTGCCAAACTGGAAAAGAGGACAGAAAGAGATTCTTACGATCAACCAATCAAGTATAGGGTCCTTCTCCCTTAAATCCTTAGCACTGGGAAACTCAGTCGGGACAGGTGCGTTGGGCTTATCGGCACAAGTAATAGAAGCCAGTGGCATGGAAGAGTTGGAGAAACTGGGAAAGCAAGTCGAAGGAAAAATTGTATTCCTCAATGGAAAAATGAACGCTGCAAATTATCGGACATTCAAAGCCTATGGCAATGCAGTAGTTCAGCGGGCCTATGGAGCTTCTGAAGCTGCAAAGTATGGGGCCAAGGCCGTGATCGTGAGATCGATCACACAAGCCAATGATGACACGCCACATACAGGTTCTCTTAGATACAAACCAAATATCACAAGGATACCTGCTGTGGCCATCAGTACCAATGATGCTGATTTACTAAGCAGTCTGTTGTCCAAAAGTACTCTTTCAGTCTATTTGGAAACACATTGCGAAATGAAAGCAGATATCTTATCTCACAATGTAATAGGGCAGATCAACGGTAGTGATGGTGATAAATATATTGCTGCTGGTGGTCACCTTGATTCATGGGATGTAGGTGAAGGAGCACATGATGACGGATCTGGTTGTATGCAGGGGATTGAAGCATTGCGCCTGTTGAAAGAGATAGGCTATCAACCCAAGAATAATCTTAGAGCTGTCATGTGGATGAATGAGGAGAATGGTGGCGCAGGTGGACGTGGTTATGCTGACGCAGCTTTGAAATTGAAAGAGAAACATTTGGCTGCATTGGAGTCAGATCGAGGAGGGTTTCTACCTATCGGCTTTACGTCGTCTGGTGTTGAAGAGCAGCAAGCTATTTTCAAAAGTTTTGCTACTTATTTTAAAAAGTGGGGTCTTCATGATTTCGAACAATCCGGTGGAGGTGCCGATATTGGTCCTTTGGCACAACAAGAGACTTTTTTAGTGGGTCTATTGCCCGACGGGCAGCGATACTTTCGCTACCACCATACACCTGCAGATGTTTTTGAAACTGTTGACCGCAGAGAGCTTGAGATGGGAGCTGCAGCTATGGCAAGTATGATGATGTTAATAGATCAAACAGGTTTAAATTAAGCCGGTGTTCCGTACAGATTTCAACCATTGGGCCCAGTCGATTGACGTTACTGGGTTTAAGGAATTGATGCAGTTCATTTCTGCAGTAGGCAGTACATATCCAGTTATTCTTATTTGCTTGATCGTGCTTAGTGGCCTTCATTTTCGTAAAGGATGGATTCTACTGAATATGATCGCTTTCACCACTATTTTGACTGTCTTTTTGAAAGAGGTTGTTGATTTTCCTAGGCCAATTGCCGTAGATGCTTCATTGAAGGCATATGGAGGGGACCTCACTACCATAAACCTCACTCCCCTACAGCCAAAGGATAACTGGTCATTCTTTTCAGATGAGCTGTTACTTCAAACACGCCAACTGGATTTCGGTCAGCAAGGGCTACCGTCGGGACATACCTCAATCCACATAGCGATCTGGTTCGGATTAGCGATCCTGTTTAGAAAAAAGTGGATATGGGTTACCGGAAGTGCTATGGTACTATTGATGATGATCAGCCGAACATTCCTTGGTGTTCATTATTTAGGTGATGTACTAGGCGGATTGCTTCTGGGACTGTTCAGCACAGGTCTTGCCTATGCAGTTTCTCAACTCATTGAAAAAAATACACCTCTTAGACATTATGTTTTTGCCTGCCTACCTGCGATATTCTTCTTACTACCTGGTTCTGCCAGCAGTTGGCAGGTTTTTCTGATCTTAGGCATCAACATAGCGATAGCTGGAATTGAAACTACAGCAGGCCTCATTAAATTGGACGCATCCTTTAAGAGTAAATTTTTCAGTGCCGTCACGCTTATTGTTCTATTCATAGGCATCTTCATGGGAACATTGTCTACCAGAAGTATCCTCCCTGAACCAGTAGGGAATCTACTGATTGGCGCGGGAGGAGCTTTATCATTACTTCTGTATTACTTCATTGCAGCAAAAGCTAGTTGGGTGGCAAAAGACCGCACTTTTCAATGATCATGAAAGTAGAATCTCTGTGGAAATCAACTATGCTCTTTAGCTCCGCGTCTAACAATTTTAGTTAGTTATTCCAACTGATCAATCATCCGTGAAATTTTCAGGTATTATCAGACTATCTCATAAGATTTATTGTTGTATCCATGTAATATTGAGTGAGATATGAATCGATTACTACTAATTGCCCTTTTTATTGGATTAATCGGGTGGATATCATGTGGTCCGGAAACAGACAGCAATCCACCCACCCTGGCCGTTGCAAGTATTTATGCCACCGAGGAGGTAGGTGAAAACGCCTACCAAGTGACGACAAGAGAAATAGGCTCTGCTATTTTCAAAGAAGAAAATGGGATCGTTACTTTGACTATCAATGCAACAAACCTTGACCCAAACAGTCGTCATGCGATTCACTTACATGAAGGAACTTGTGAGTCTCCGGGTATTCATTGGAATCAAGGTGGACAGGCTAACTTTTGCCGAGAGCTAAATATGGGTGAAGCTTGGGTCAGACCCAATGCTGGTGATGTTGGTAATATTCGCACGGATATCTCAGGTTCTGGCACATTCGAAATTAGCACTGAGTTTTGGAAGCTTGGCTCCAATGACAACTTTGATATCGCTGGCCGAGTCATAGTACTCCATGCTGACGAGGAGGATTTTGCACAAGAATGCTTTGACTCTCATGATCACGCCCATAACAATCCTAAGATTGCATGTGGCACGATCCAATTGATAATTAATGATTAGAAAAATTTTCAAACGAATTCTGATATTCGCCGTCATCGGCACAATTCTGTTTTTTTTCCTTGGTGGGAAAATCACAGATCGAATGAAAAATAAAACTGCCTCTCTTGAAGACTATCCGGTCTCTCAAGAAGCCATTAGCCTACATCGCAATATTAGGGTAGCCGATCTTCATGCGGACAATCTGCTATGGGATCGGGATATCACACAAAAATATAGTCATGGCCATGTAGATATTGAGCGATTGATTGAAGGCAATTTCACCTTACAAGTATTTGATGCCGTTATCAAAACACCCAAAAACCTTAATTACTTAGCCAATACAGATAAAACTGATAATATCACTTTATTGGCTATGGCCAATCGGTGGCCACCAAAAACCTGGTTTAGCTTACTAGAAAGAGCTAGGCATCAGAGTGCTATCTTGTACGGTGCAGCGCGGGAATCACCCAGTCTATCCATCATTACCAGTCAGTCAGATCTTAACTATTTTTTAAAACTTAGATCAAGCAATAGCTACCTAGTAGGTGGTTTATTATCGATTGAAGGACTTCATGCACTAGAGGGTGAGCTTAAGAATTTAGATGTTCTATATGATGATGGCTACCGGATACTAGGCCTTGTTCACTTTTTTGATAATGCCGTAGGAGGCTCGTCAGCAGGCGTAGAAAAAACAGGTCTAACCGATTTCGGAACACAAGTGATTCGAATTATGGAACGAAAAAATATGATCGTTGATCTTGCGCATGCCTCCCCCGATCTTATTCGAGACGTTCTCGCAATTGCTAAGCGACCAGTCATCGTATCTCACACAGGCATAGCTGGGATTCACACAAGTCCGCGAAACTTAACAGATGAACAGGTCATAGGTATTGCCAATACTGGTGGGTTAATAGGTATAGGATTCTGGGAAGAAGCCCTAGGTGATCTGCACCCATCAAGCATCGCACGTACAGCTAGATATCTCACAGACCTTGTCGGCGTAGATCATGTATCGCTAGGCTCTGATTTTGATGGTGCTGTTGAGACTTCCTTTGATGCTAGTCAAATCATATATGTAACGGAAGCATTAATACAAGAAGGATTTACGCCTGACGAAATAAAGCAGATAATGGGTGGAAACATCATCGACTTCATGGTGAAGAATCTACCTCCTGCCTAAGCTATCTTTATTTTCGTCTGCTAGTAGCTGTTTCAGTGCTAATGGAGCGCCTTCAGCATTAATCCCCAGCCATTCCATGGTTGATCGATACATAATGTTATCAAGCTCTTGGTCTGTTAGTTGCATTTCTAGCAGGTAAGCGCCGATTTCGAGATCTCCCAGCGGAAACGGGTAGTCTGTACCTAAACACATCTTGTCTGATCCAATCGCGTCTACGATATACCTGGTCAACTGAGGATCATGTGTGATACAATCCACCCAAAACTTACCTAGATATGCTCGGGGGTTTACTGGATTATGGACGGCCACCAAATCTGGACGGCAATTGAAGCCGTGCTCAAGTCTTCCTATGGTGGGAATAAAGGAACCTCCCGCATGTGCGAAACACACTCTCAGCTTTGGGTATCGTTCAAATACGCCACCGAAAACCATCGAAGCTACTGCTCGAGCTGTTTCGGCAGGCATGCCTACCAACCAAGGAAGCCAATATTTATCCATTTGGTCTTGCCCCATCATTTCCCATGGGTGGACCAACACTGCCATATTTAGTTTTTCACAGGCTTCAAAGAATTCAAAAAATCGTGGTTTAGAGAGATTTTGGCCATTGATATTAGAGCCTATTTGAACGCCGTAAAACCCTAACTTACTACATCGCTCGAGTTCCTCGATCGCAAGATCTATGTCTTGCATAGGTACAGTGCAGAGACCGAGATAGTGCTCTGGATACTTCTTTACCGTCTCAGCCATGTCGTCGTTCAAAAACTCACTTATCTCTTTCCCATCTTTAGGCTGGGTCCAGTAGCTGAAAAGGACTGGGATCGTACTAATGACTTGTAATCTTGTTTGGTACTTCTCGTATTCTTGGATACGAATTTCTGCGTCCCAGCAATTTTCATTGATCTCACGAAAAAACTTATCTCCCTTCATCATTCGAGCAAAACCTTGTCGGTGATGCAGAAGGTTGATAAAATCTCCGTAACCAAATTTTTTCGCAAAATTTGGCAACTTCTTAGGGATGATATGTGTGTGCATATCAATCTTCATAAGGGGCTGTTGCTTTGACATCTATTCAAAAATAATCAATAAAAAAGCATCGTGTCCTATTTGACCATGGAGCATTTACTTACACGAAGTAAGCATTCTCGTGATTTGAGGGTTTTCGAAACCTAAAGCTATGGCCATCTGTAGACAGCGGCACATATTAGGCAGATCTTTCAATTGACTATATGCTACCGCAGCATTGAACCATATGTCCGATGATGCCGACTGCCGAACTAGCACTTGTTCGTATTGACTCACAGCTTGTTCAAAAAGGTCCAACTTGAAGTAGGTATTCCCAATTTGCGTAACCAATTCTAATCTATTGGCCGTAGATATTGGTATGGATAGCCAAAGTAATAAAGCTTGCTCATAGTCTTTTTGAAGATAGTAGACATTAGCCAATTGACTAGCGTACTTAGCCTCTTCTGGATGGCTTTCTATTAGCTTTTCTAGAAATTTCTTCGACTTAGTCCATTCTCTCTCCTCTATTGCCTCCAACGCACGGAAATAAATAAAAGGGGCAAATTCAGTGGAGGTAAAAATACTATCAGGCACTTCCGTACCCGGACTAAGTATGAGTAGGTTATACCATGCAAGCTGATTACCCCCTTCTTTGCTTATCAATTCATGCAGTACAGTTATTGCCTCAGCAGTATCTGATAATTTTGCCAAGACCAAGGCTAGGTTAATTATATCATTTGGATCATCACCCAATGTGACTGATTTTTCAAAATCCCTAGCAGCACTATCCAGAAGTGATAGCTGTTCATATGCTTGACCTCGTAAAGCATGCGCATCCGCCCGCATCATGTTATTTGTTTTGATATTTACGAGAGCATCATCGTTCAATTGTATGCCGAAAAATATGGCCGTCGTCTCTGAAGACGGATTATCCAGGAATTTTGTTAAATCACTTATGGCTTGATCATATAAGCGCAGCTGCACGCATACTTGTCCGCGCCGAAGATACAGGGAATATTCATTAGGACTGATTCTAATAGCATCAGATAGCGATTGTAATGCTGCCTCCGGAAGGCTTAACCGTACTTCAATTTGAGATTTTTTAAGCAGTAACTCAACTGTTGTTCTTTCAACGACTAACCTGTTTGCTATTGCTAACGCCTGTTCAAATTCACTATTATTGAATAAGGTATCCAAACGCCTCAGCTGATCCCTGTAGCTGTCTTGCGCGTATGAGTCAGATAGTACGCATAGACTACTAAATAGGAATATGAAAAAAACCCTTTTTATCATCATGTCCAAGTTGAACGGCAAGCTGATCATCAATCCACTGATAATGATCCTTGACAAAGGACGCTAAAAACTGACTGGTTTTTAATACCGACAATGAAACATCTGACTTTATCGATGGGGCGGGCAGGCCTAAGTCAGCGGCAACTGCTTTACCCATTAAGGCAGCCATTACCTGTGAAGGACTGAAACTAGGAAGCCCAGAATTTGACACTTCGAAATAGCTCAATAAAGCATAAGTTAACTTAACTCCCTCCTCGCTTTTGGTAAATTGATGTAGTCGAATTTTCTTCTCTAAGATGCTAGCCTCTTTCAAGTCTGATGGAAGTAATGAGCTATCAATCCCAAGGCAACTTCCTATGTAATTCCATAAGTACAAATAATCTTTAGCTTCTGCTTCGGTAACCGTAATACCCAATTTATCAAGCCCTCGGAGAACGATCAACGAAAAAGATAAAAAGGTACCCAGTAGATCTTCTTGGTTAACAGGCACTTCATCTTTGATATGCTTGCTTGCATGGAATCTAATCGCTGCATGCATCAATCTTACTTTGAAAATAGATACGTAACCCGACCCTTGTTCTTCAAATGCATTTGGCAAACAACAATCAAATACAAACCTGGCTGTCTCTCCTAGCCGCTGACCTGGATTTTCAATTATGTTTTTTGAATGAATAAGTACCCGTGCACCTTTTGCGGCAGCATAACAATAGGGTAAGGAATAGAACCCCAGTAAAGTCATGATAGGAAGTAAATGCTGCTTGAAAAAGATTTGGCCTTTGACCAAACGTGCTAGATTAACTTGATCAATGTCTAATACATCTTGTCTGAGGCTAATCAGTTCTACGGGAAAATCTGAGATCAATAGTTCCTCTTTGGTCGTAATCTGCTGAATTTTTTCTCTCAGCTGAGGATTGGACCGCATCACTACTATTGCCTGATCAGCAAGGTTGTCCCCGATTGTACGTGTCTGATCCAGAAGATCCTGTGTATACTTCATAGAAAACTAAACTACGAAGGAGGCAAAATAGATTTAATATACTTCGTGAATCTGCATCCCACTATGCGCAGGCAAGTGGATAAAGTGTCCGGACTCATATCGAAAGAAGCTAACTGCCATAATCAAAAATGTCCCTACCCCTTCTTCTAGGTCACTGACAGGTATTGATACCTGTCCAGTCATAGGCTCTGTCGGCATCTTTAAAAGCGGAAGCATATTACTCTCATAGGTACCGAAAGAACCATGAGCACCTTCTGCTATTGGCCTGTAAGATTCGCTCTTCGCATCATACTGATAGTCTGAAATAGCAACGAGTCTAGCATTTATTTTAAAGTTTGTCGCTTCTGCCGGTGCATCAAAAACTTCCATAGGTATGAAAGATGGGAAGTGTAATATGACTTGCCCATTTCGAGAACCACCCTTTACAAAATATTTAGCACCAAATATTTTCTTGTACGGCGCTTTATTATTGAATTCAAATCCATTCAATTCATGACCGTGCTTACTTGGAATCATCGGACGAGTACCCGTTTGACCCTCCTCTAATTTCGCCAGATTTCTGAATCTTGCCGTTAGCTTTCCGCTTGAATACGTCTCGCAGATTGCCGACATATTTTCAGAGAAGGACTGCCGCAATACTTTTGACATCATCGAGGCGACTCCAAACTCTTTTTGATTATTTCTGAGCGCTTTGTATGTCGACTTAGTTTTGATATGTTCTGCTGAAGGCCCCCCTTTTCTAGCTACAATAGTTTCAGAAACTCCTTTGATCTTATAGGCTCGAAATCCTTTAGGAATCTTGGTTAGGTTTGGCTCAGTTTTGATCATAAATGGTAGGTATTGATAGGTAAATTATACAGTCGAGATTTCTAATATATATCAGAAGCAGCACCTTACAAAGCAAATACTACTTTTTAGGTTTAATCATGGAGTGATTAGCTATTGATTGACAGTGAGTTAAATGAGATTTACGCTAAATGAGATTAATGTCTGATGAAACTGAGAGCCCTATTTTTAAGATTTGGGAATGAAGCGATTGATTCGTACCTGATTTTTTTGATGAAGGGCATACTATCTGCAAACTGTTCGATTACTTTGCAGATAATAAAGCAACAAATTTGTAGATCATTAGTTTTGCCATCAGCTACTAGTGAAATTTTTCTATATGAAAGAACTATTTAAGTATCCAGGCAATGACATTCCTGCAGGAATTGTTGTCTTTTTAGTTGCCTTACCGCTATGTCTTGGTATCGCTTTGGCAAGCGGCGCACCGCTCTTCTCTGGAATCGTTGCTGGAATCGTGGGTGGTATTATAGTGGGTGCGATCTCAGGGTCGCAATTGAGTGTAAGCGGACCAGCAGCCGGATTGACAGTAATTGTAATTACAGCGATTGAATCCCTTAATTCTTTTGAAGCATTCTTAACTGCCGTAATCATTGCCGGCGTTATTCAACTCATTTTAGGTTATCTGAAAGCTGGCGTCGTTGGACACTACTTCCCATCTGCTGTTATTAAGGGTATGCTTTCAGCCATCGGCCTGATTCTAATACTTAAACAAATACCGCACGCACTTGGTGATGACAGAGATTGGGAAGGTGATGATAGTTTTTTTCAGCCTGACGGTGAAAATACTTTCACTGAGATCATAATGGCAGTACAAAATATTGAGTTAAGTGCCTTGCTGATAAGCTGTACCTGCTTGACGATCCTGATTCTATGGGATCAGAAATTTATGAAAGACTTAAAGTGGACTAAAATTGTACCTGGCCCGCTTGTGGCGGTTGTTTCAGGTATAACTCTCAATCAGCTATTTGGACTTATTTGGCCGACTGGAGTACTCACGGGTGTTCACATGGTTCAACTTCCGGTGACCGACTCTATTTCAAGTTTTATTGATGTGCTGGTCTTTCCTGATTTCTCAGCCTTAGGTAATCGTCAAGTCTATGTTGTGGGAGTCACCATTGCCATCGTTGCTAGTCTAGAAACACTTTTAAGCCTTGATGCTGTCGATAAATTGGATCCATACAAAAGGATTGCCCCTCAGAGTCGAGAGCTCAAAGCCCAAGGCGTGGGTAATATTGTTTCAGGGTTGCTTGGTGGTCTGCCTGTAACAGCTGTAATTGTAAGAAGTAGTGCCAATGTAACATCAGGAGGCCGCACAAAGCTGTCCGCAATTTTTCATGGGATACTCCTACTTTTATCTGTCGTTTTTTTTCCTTACGTGATGAATCTTATTCCTTTAAGTGCACTCGCAGCGATCTTACTGACTGTGGGATACAAACTAACTAAGCTTGAGCTTTATAGAAGTATGTTCAAAAAAGGCATGGATCAGTTCTTGCCTTTTGTCATAACTATCTTTGCCATACTACTGACGGATCTACTAGTTGGTATCACAATCGGTATGGTAATCGGTATGGTTTTCGTTGTGAAAACGAATTTTCGAGCAGCCATCAACATCACGCAAGACAATAATAACTTCCTATTGAAACTCAATAAGGATGTTAGCTTTTTGAATAAGGCATTGCTGCGGAAGAAAATGGAATCAATTCCTGAAGGTGCTTATGTGATCATAGATGGTACCAAATCAGGATTCATCGATCAGGATATCATGGAGACTATTCAAGATTTCAGAGAGATGGCATTACACAAAGACATCACAGTAGAAATCAAAAAGACTGCTAGCAGTCAAAACGAATTATTTAAAGACCTAAGTCCACAAGAAGAATGAAAGCATACGAAAAATTACTCCTTGAAAACAAAGCTTGGGCGCAGGAAAAGCTACAGATCGATGGAAAGTACTTTGAGAATATGTCCAAAGGACAACATCCCGGATATCTATGGATCGGTTGCTCCGACAGTCGTATTTCCGCAAATGAAATAACTAATTCTGAGACAGGAGAGATTTTTGTACACAGAAACATTGCGAACTTAGTCTCTCATACTGACTTGAATTTACTGAGTGTGCTTCAATATGCAGTGGAAGAGCTCGAGGTAAATCACATCATTATCTGCGGACACTACGGATGCAGTGGTATCAAAGCAAGTATGGATATGCAACACCATGGCTTGATGAACAAATGGCTTTGGAATATAAAAAATGTCTATCGCCAGCACACGGATGAATTATCAGGGATTACTGATCAAGAAAAACGTTCTGATAGACTCTCTGAATTGAATGTCAAAGAGCAAGTATTAAACCTCGCAAAGACTAGTATCATACAGCACGCATGGGGGAAACAAAAGAAGCCATGTCTACATGGCTGGATTTACGATATGAAATCGGGGCTGATCAAAGACATCCTAAAAATGGATCATAACTCAGAAATTGAAGATATTTATAAGTTCAATTTCAATAGAAATCCGGATCATTACGGATTTTATTGACTTAACTAAACCTACGTGTTTCAAAGTTTACTAGATCCTTCAATTCTATTCTTCATACTAGGAGTAATAGCTGTTTGGATCAACAGCGATCTTGACTTCCCACATCCTTTGCCGCGATTCCTATCCTATTACCTACTTGTAGCTATAGGTATGAAAGGAGGATTTGAATTGTCGCATACGGAACTTTCTTTCGAAGTCATTTCACCTTTAGTGGCCGCTGTTACTTTTTCTTTTATTGCGCCGATTTATCTATTCTTTATCCTTAAGAAACAGACAA
Source organism: Cyclobacteriaceae bacterium (assembly GCA_047627515.1). GTDB lineage: Bacteria > Bacteroidota > Bacteroidia > Cytophagales > Cyclobacteriaceae > JAYPLE01. The sequence goes on from JBLHTU010000003.1 coordinate 20,055, forward strand.
CTGTCGAAAATGCTGGCGCGATAGCGGCAACATATGGGTCCGTAAGTGCAGTTACGTTTATTTCAGCTGTCTCATTTCTAGAGAACAACAGCATCATGTTTGGTGGCTACATGGTTGCAGCTCTTGCATTAATGGAAAGTCCGGCTATTATCTCTGGTCTTGTTTTGACTTTTACTTCAGGAAAGGAAAACGCAAAAGGAAAGATCAAACACGCAGTCAAAGAATCATTAACCAATGGATCTGTAGTGCTACTTCTGGGCAGTATGCTAATTGCCTTTTTATCCAAACCGGGAACAGATCAGACCTTAGACATATTTATCAATGCCTTATTCAAGGGGCTACTATGCCTTTTCTTATTGGACATGGGTATTGTCGCCGCAAAGCGTCTAAAAGCGTTAAGATCGCAAGGCAAGTTCTTCATAGCATTTGCCCTCCTAGTCCCATTAGCTCATGCCGCATTAGCCATTTTGGTCACCTATCTTTTGGGTCTATCCAAAGGTGATGGTTTGTTACTCTGTGTATTATTTGCGAGTGGATCTTATATTGCTGTTCCTGCAGCAGTTAGAGCGGCATTGCCCAAGGCTAATCCTGGGCTCTTTGTCCCTATGTCATTAGCGATTACTTTTCCATTCAATATCATAATAGGTATTCCGTTGTATTACTATCTCATAGACCTTATCGTATGAAGCCGATCAAACGCATAGAAGTTATCATCAGCAAGCGGGGCGCTGAAACGCTTACAAAATTATTAGATACACATAAGATTCAAGGGTACTCACGTATCAAGAATGTAGAAGGGGCAGGAGATACTTTTTCACGGGATGGAGATTACCCTTCAGACGTTTTCTCGAATAATTGCATCATCATTGGTTGTAGCGAAGATCAATTCAACCAAATTAAAGAAGAGCTTAGAATCCTTTTGACAGAAAATAGTGGTTTCTGTATGGTCTCAGATGCAAATATGCTTATTCATTGATATGAGGTTATCGACGCGAACCTGGATTATTTTAGCGTTACTTGTAGCCTTGATCGGCTGCACACCAAAATCGCATGTAGTAAAGGTCGTCAAACCAAAAAAACACTATAGCTGGTACAATGCCCAAAAACATAAAAACCAAAAACGCACCAAAATTGTGCGAATGAAATCTCAACACTGATGAAAAACTATCTATCTCCGCTCCTACTATTAATATTTATCCAATTTGCCTGTGAGCCATCGCAAACTGCTAAAGAAAAACCAGTTGTCATGGGTATATTAGGTGATTCTGCCATGGTTGTGACAGCTCATCCTATGGCATCAGAGGCTGGTGTTCAAATACTTCGAAAAGGTGGCAATGCTATTGATGCAGCCGTAGCTGTTCATTTTGCCTTACAATGTGTCTTCCCAGAAGCGGGAAACATAGGTGGAGGTGGGTTCGCAGTCATTCGCACTACAGACGGGTCATTCAATTCATTGGACTTTCGTGAAAAGGCTCCTATGTCTGCAACACATGATATGTACTTGGATGATAATGGAGATGTCATCTCAGAAAAAAGTCGAATTGGCCACTTAGCAGCTGGCGTACCGGGTTCTGTGGCAGGCATGTGGCAAATGCACCAAAAGTACGGAAAACTGCCATGGGCTGAATTACTTAAACCCGCGATTAGAATTGCCCACTTTGGTTACCCGATCACAGAACTAGCTGCAAATAACTTCAATGCAAAGCAGGAAGAATTTACTGAAACAAATAGATTCAAACCTTGGACGGTCAAAGATGGAGGATGGCAAGCTGGAGACTCAGTGAAACAACCTGAACTGGCGGCCACACTCAGCTTCATACAATCAAACGGTCGAGATGGTTTTTACAAAGGCATCGTTGCGGATCAGATTGTAAAGGAGATGCAGCTAGGTGGTGGTCTGATCAGTTACGAGGATTTACGACAGTATGAAGCAAAATGGCGGACACCTGTATACGGAGATTACAAAAACCATACAATTATTTCTATGCCGCCACCATCAAGTGGAGGAGTGGCCGTAATACAATTGCTTCAAGGTGCTGAGTTTTTTGACTTCTCAAAGACGGGTCATAATACGGTAGAAACCATTCACTTAAAAACCGAGTTAGAAAGAAGAGTCTACGCAGACCGTGCAACGTACCTAGGCGATCCAGACTATTATGAGGTACCAGTGGATATGCTACTGGATACAGCCTATAATTATGATAGGTTCTCAACTATCTCTCGATCAAGTAAGACGAACTCCACAGACATCAAAGAAGGTACAGTGGAGATTATCGAAAGCGTCCAGACCACGCACTACTCCATCGTAGATCACCAAGGCAATGCTGTTTCGATTACGACCACGTTGAATGGATACTACGGATGTAAAGTCATGGTGCAAGGAGCAGGTTTTTTCCTCAACAATGAAATGGACGATTTTAGTGCAAAACCAGGAATTCCTAATCAGTTTGGGTTGGTGGGCGCAGAGGCAAATGCCATAGCCCCCGGTAAAAGAATGCTCAGCAGTATGACGCCCACCATGGTTGAAAAAGACGGTCGACTTTTACTAGTAACCGGTACGCCAGGAGGCGCGACTATTATCACTTCTGTCTTTCAAAATATTGTAAATGTGATAGACTTCGATATGAATATGCAAGAGGCAGTGAACGCTAAAAGATTTCACAGCCAATGGCTACCTGATGCTATCATTATGGAGGAAGGAGCTTTGACCACAGATGATAGCCTCAAACTAACGGGACTAGGTCATGAACTGAGATCTCGCAGATCTATCGGTAAAGTCGATGCAATAATGGTCACGCCTGATGGGAAACTAGAAGGTGCTGCGGATTATCTGAGAGGTGATGATACCGCTATTGGTTACTAATTTTCAGTAATTGTAAACTCTACTCGTCGATTCAATTTCCTATTGCTTTCGGAGGTATTTGGCACTAGTGGCTGATTACCTCCAAACCCTTTGCCGGTTAACCTTTTGAAGTCTACTTCTGCCTTTATTAGGTAATTCTTAACGACCGTTACACGCTCATTCGATAATTGAAGATTCAATGCAGGATCACCAACATTATCCGTATGGCCTGCCAACTGTATCTTGATAGTAGGATTTTCATTTAACATTTCTATCACTAGGTCAAGTTCCTTTTCAGAGCCTTCCACAAAATTTGCTGTACCCTGATAAAACAACACGTTGCTTAACTGAATTGTAAGTCCCAAATCCAATGGCTCTAATGTGATTTGAAAGGTGTCTGTGCTGGATAAGTCTGAAGCTGAAATGACCAGCTCTTTTGACAAATACCCAGCGGACTTTGCTAAGACTTTCACATCGGTGACCTCCTCAAAATCAATTGACCCAGGTACACGTAAGGTTACGACTTGACCATCATAGGTCAATCTAATATCTCCTTGAATGGTATCACCCGATTCCTGATTTGTAAGGGTAAAAGAGCGATTGTATAGCTGTTCCTCTTCTAATACCTCAAAAACCTGAAGTGAGCTCGTGTCTTCTAGTATATCTGTGGTGATAGGGATACGACGAAGGTCACCATAGCCGTCGCTATCAGTTGTCGACGCATAATATGCAAAATCCCCCCCTGGATCTAACATAAATGACGTCTCTGCTCCTACCGTATTGACTAGTGGGCCTATATTCTTAGGTTCCGTCCAGTTCTGCCAGGTATCATCTACTCTGGATGTGACATAGATATCAAAGCTTCCTTCTCCTTCATCACGGCCATTGGAGCTAAAAAAAAGCGTCTCATTGTCACTAGCCAAAAAAGGTGTGTACTCTTGAAAGGCTGTATTCAGTCGATAACCCATATTCTTGGGCGCTGACCAATTACCATCGGCTTGCAAATGCATCACATATAAATCCTCCACCCCAAAGGAACTAGTACTCTCCATAGCGAGAACAATATGTTGACCATTAGCACTAATACTGCCAGTTTGATGCTCGCTGATATTGTTAAAGTACGGGATAGAGAGCTTCCTGCCGTTTGAAATACTGCCTTGCGCATAATCACCTAGCCAAATCTCACCTCTATATACGCCTCGATCAAAATAAGTTGCATTATACAGAACAAGCTTACCTTGGTTCACAAATCCTATGGGTGAGTTGAATTGACTGGGCTGTACATTAGTCGATGGCTTACGATTCATCCAGTTTTCTGATTTGTACTCCGCAACCCAGATGTCACCGGGATTACTCACTCCACCCACGTTAGACACATGGCCTTTCGTTGTGAAAAGCATTTCCTGACCTGAAGGATGAATAGCTATATAGCCTTCATCATAGACTGTATTAATGGAGTCCAGTGCTTCACTTTCGCCATAAAACTGAATAAGATCAGTTACTTGAGCGAACGATTGAAGCTGTGATAAATAGGTAAGGACAGATAATAAGAAAATTCGCATTTATAATTATTTGTATAAATAATAGGGATTAAACAACCACACGCCTATTTTAATATTGATATACATATTTTAAATTGTATAAGATTGTGAGATTTTAGAAACGTGCACGATAAATTCCGGCGCAAAGGTCGGGATTTTTCTTAATACCCAGATGAACGATCGATAAGATTTAAAAGTGCCTCTCCTCTTGATAGCCTTTCAACATTTTCGGCAATCATTGGAACTGCAGCGCCAAGCTTAGTAACAACAGCTATGTGTGGCGTAACAACAACCTTGGGATGCGACCAGAGCGGGTCTGAGGATGGGAGTGGTTCTACAGGGAAAACATCTAAGAATGCTCCCTTCAATCTCCCCGATTCCAATGCTTGCAGTATGTCTCCATTTACTTGATGTTGACCACGGCCGACATTGATCAGATAGCTACCTGGCTTCATCTTCATAAAGAGAGACTTATTTAAAATCGACATTGTTTGCTTTGTTGCTGGCAACATACACACGAGCACATCAGTGATACTCAGAAAATCCTCAAGTTGATCTTCGACGAAGCTTTTCACTCCTTCAATTTCCTTTCGACTTTTGCTCCAACCGCAAACATTAAAACCAAGCATCACCAGTTTTCTAGCTAAATCGCTGCCTAATTGGCCTAACCCCATAAGACCAACGCGAAGATGTCGCTCTGGATCAGCCTCTTGATTCCAAATCCTCTTTTCCTGATGAATGCGATACTCGTCAAACTTCCGTTCAAAATAAGTAATAGCACCTATACAATAGATCGACATAGGTCCACTAAGTTCTTCGCTGACGACTCTTACGATTGGCATTTGACTAGGTAACAGCGGGTCAGAAAGTATATGATCTACCCCCGCACCCAGACTACAGACCAGCTTCACATTGATAAAACGCTTAAAAAAATCATGAGAATGATTCCAAAGAATAGCAATATCGACCTCATTAGGATGCTGTACTTCATCGGAAACCATCACTGTATCACTGGGTAGTGCTTCTCTTAAGGCTTTGACCCAGGGAACAAGGTTTTTAGTTTTAGAATCAAGTGCTATGATCATCGAAGGGTTTTTGTGCTAATTTACTTAGTGCAGGATCATCCTTGATAAAGAATCTCCACGGCAATAATGCGTCTTCTCCAGCATAGTCTATACCCACTCTTCTATCAGCGGTGATTTCGACCGTATGATTAGAAGCAGATTCAATCCATACCTCATCACCTGTAAGATCAATGCCATTATGGAAATTAGAGAAACCCATAGCTTTGGCCGTCAATCCAGGTCCCGATGCTGCTCTGACACCAGCATCTTTGCCTAGTCTTCTAATCATAGCAGTCCTTCCTACTATTGGCTCTATTGCTCTGATCAATATTGCGTCAGCAAAACCAACCTCATTGGTCACCACATTAAACATTTGATGAATACCATAACATAAGTAGACATAGGCTCTTCCTGCCTTCTCGTACATCATTTTTGTACGATCAGTCTGTCTACCAAAGGCATGACTTGCCCGATCTAGTCGTCTATCATATGCCTCAGTTTCAATGATTCGACCTGAAGTGAATTCACCGTTGATTTGGCTGCATAAATATTTTCCGACCAGATCACGCGCTATTTCCACTACATTTGGGCGATTATAAAACGACTTTTCTAGTTTTACGTACTTATCATTCATTGTCACATTAATTACCCATCAATTATATCATGAAAAATAAATTTAATCTAACAGGTTTGTTGACAGTAGCCATTCTGTTTGCAGCTACTTTCGCACAAGCGCAGATCTCAACACCGCAACCTAGTACAGCAGGTTCTGTATCTGGAAATGTTGGTCTAACGACCATATCAGTAGACTACTCTAGACCTGGGGTCAAAGGTAGAACCATTTTTGGTGAAGGTGGGATCGTCCCATTTGATCAGATTTGGAGAACAGGCGCAAACAGCGGTTCAAAAATCACCTTCAGTACGGATGTTACGTTTGGTGGCAAGGAAGTAGCTGCAGGCACATACCTAATCTTTTCGGTACCTGCTGCAGAGAGCTGGGACGTAATGTTATACAGCGATATCTCATTAGGAGGTAATGCAGCTGGATACAAAGAGGAAAACGAAGTAGCCAGAATTAAAGCTACTACGGAAATGCTAGCAAAAAGTGTAGAGCGTCTAACGTTCAACATTGCTGATGTTAGCGCTGACAATACGACAGCTAATGTGAGACTTGAGTGGGCTAATACAGCGGTCAATATGCCAGTTGTAGTTTCATTTGATGATATCATAATGGCTGAGATCGCAGCAAAAACGAAAGTCAATCCAGGAAACTTGATTGCTGCTGCCAATTACTATTTCTCTACTGGTAAGGATATGGAACAAGCGTTGACTTGGATCAATACCTACCTAGCTACTGATCAGAATTCTGCACAATTTTGGAATGTCCATCTTAAAGCTCAAATATTGAGTACAATGGGAAACAAAAAAGAGGCTATCGCTACTGCTGAAGCTTCTCTAGCTGCCGCTAAAGCAAACGCCGACGGTGATTTCGGATACACTAAACGTAACGAAGACCTGATTGCTTCCCTGAAAAAGAAGTAATCTTCACAAACACAACTCAAAAGCCTGGATTAATCGTTCAGGCTTTTTTTATTACCTAGAAATACCTGAAGGATAACAGCTAAAATCATAGTCAACAAACATCCGATCGCATTGTACCAGAGATAACCAAGCGTAATCACATGGTTGATTGTCAATAAATGACAAATGAATACAACTGTCTCAGCTATTAGTGCAGCTACGAATACCGCATTCCCACCTACTCTTTTCAAGAAAAAAGCAACTAGAAATATGCCCAATATTGTTCCATAAAACAAGGAGCCGATGATGTTTACCGCTTCGATCAGGTTTTCAGAATTTTTAGCAAGGAGTGCGAATGAAATGGCGATCAGACCCCACATAAATGTGAGTAGTTTAGAGGTTCTCACTTGTCCTTCGTCTGTATCGGTGGGCTTATAGAGTCTTCTGTATAGGTCATTGAACGTAGTGCTCGCAAGGGCGTTAAGCTCTGAAGACGTCGATGACATAGCTGCTGACAGGATCACAGCGATGAGAAGTCCTATAAATCCATGTGGCAGATACCCAAGCACAAAAGACAAGAAAACGTAATCAGAATCCTTCGTCTCTATGGAATCATCCACTTTGTTTATTAACAACTTCACATCTTGTCTCACACCTTCTGATGCTTTATCAATTTGCTGCAGTTTAGTAGTCAGCCGAAGGTCATCACCATTTTCGGCAAGTTGTAATGCTGTTTCGCGACGCTGATTGATCAGGTCTTCATAATGATCTTCGTACGCTACTAATTCTTCGCTGAACTGACTCTCCCTAACAAGCGTCAACGACTGCTCTTTGAAATGAACGGGTGGCTGATAAAAAATATAAAACACGTAGACCATCACACCGATAAACAGGATGAAGAATTGCATCGGTATCTTGAATATTGCATTAAAAACTAGACCCATTTTACTGGCACGAGCATCCTTACCGCCTAAATATCGGGAGACTTGAGATTGATCAGTTCCAAAGTATGAAAGTTGTAAAAACAAACCAGCAGCGATGCCCGACCAGATCGTATATCTTTTCTCAAAACTAAATTCAAAATCAACGGCCTGTGTCTTATTTAATATGCTTGCGACGTGGACGGCATCCCCAAATCCGACAAATTGCGTGATGTAATAGATAAGCATCCCAAATGCGAAGAACATCCCGAACATAATGACCCCCATTTGTTGTTTCTGAGTAATGGATACTGCTCGAGAACCGCCTGAGACGGTGTAAATAATGACAAGAAAACCTGTCAAAATGATTGTTAAATCTAAATTCCAATCAAGGACAGAAGATAAGATAATAGCAGGCGCATAAATAGTAATCCCCGCAGCCAGTCCTCTTTGAATCAAAAACAGCAGAGCACCAAGAAGTCGAGTCTTAAGATCAAATCTATTTTCTAAGTACTCATAAGCCGTGTATACTTTAAGCTTGTAATAGATCGGGATAAACACCACAATGACAATAACCAATGCGATCGGCATGCCAAAGTAGTTTTGTACGAAACCCATTCCACTTTCATATGCCTGACCGGGTGTACTGATGAATGTAATGGCACTTGCTTGTGTCGCCATCACTGACACACCTATCGTAGACCATTTCAAGCTGTTATTACCCAGCAGGTATCCTTTGATATCTTTCTGCTCACGCGTCATCCACACGCCATACCCCACGATCAAAGCAAGCGTTCCGAAAAGAACAATCAGGTCTACTACATTCATCTGCTACTTTTTACTCAGCGACAAAAGATTACTAAATATCCGATAGGCGCCTGGCACACCTGCAGGAAGCTCTCGAAACCATGAATATCCTGTATAGACATAATATCCTTTTCCGTGTTTAGCGATCAGCAAACCACCGTCCCTAGCAGGCTCGCCTGGATCATTTGAACTCAAAATGGGCTCGAATTCATCAGCCCAACTATTTGAGAAATATAGTCCTCTTTCTTGTACCCATCCTTCGAAGTCCTCGGATGAAATTTTATTGGGGTAATTCAAGACTGCGTGCTTTGGCGCCAGTATTCGTACTTCCGCCTCCTCGACCGTCACTCGTTCCCTCGATATAGTCAATTCATAAGGCGCTATTTCATTAGTAACCAATCTTGAGTTAGTGTTATATTGAACAATCACTGTTCCTCCAGACTTGGCATAATCGAACAGCACTGTGTTTTTGAATGCCAACCAGCTCTTGGTATTAAAAGCTCTGACGCCAAGAACTATTGCATCGTATTTCGCAAGATTAGCCAAGGTTACATCATCTTTTTCAAGTTCATCCACTTGATAACCTACCTGTCTTAAGTTATCTGGTATCACATCGCCAGCACCCATTATATAGCCAATCCGATCAGCTACGATTTTCATATCCAAATTGATCAACTTAGTCTTCGTTTCAGACAAAATAGTCTGCGTAGGGATATGGTCATAAGAAATAATCTGAATACCCAGGTCGTTACTACTTCCATCTTCAAAATCCAGATAAGCCTTGAGATCTCCATTATTTGCCCCTACTGAGGATGTAACTTGCAAATAAATAACCGCTTCTTGATTTTTCACTTCAAGTGATATCTGTTCACTGTCAGGCACAACCTGCCATCCTTTTGGTGCAGCAATCTTTAGGATTCCATTTACATTAGCAGTAGACGATTTTACTCTAACCACTATCCTTTTGGTTTGCTCTCCGCTAAATATCATAGCTTCTTCTGCTATGGTCACAGTAGCCTTGGGTAGTATCACAATAGGCCGGAAAACTTCGCCGTCCACTGGATCATTACGCTTAAAGCTGATGGGTCTTTCTATTTCGATAAACTGCTCTTTCCACTTCAATAAAAATCGAGCTGTAAATGGAACTGGGTTTTCTGGCAGCCCAATCATATCTTTCTCAGATACGTAATACATACCTAATGACGAATTTCCATTCAGCCAGTACGGAGAGGAAAAAGCCTGATCATCAGGTACAGTCACTAGTATATCCTCTGTGATACCTTTATTATTAATGAGTTGCCGGCTGAGCTGCTGACTTTCACCCAAAGATGTAATACGAACCTCTTCTAGGACTAACATTTCCTCGCTCCGAGTGATTGCTTCCATTTTCAGCATCATCGTATCCCCTCTTGTGTAGAGATAATCTTCGGCAACTACCTCTAAGTAAGTACCCGTAATAGCTAGCACAACATTATCAATCTCCTCCAGTTTAACTTCCTTCCAAAATTGATCCGGAAGATTCAGTAACTCTGCTCTGGCCTGATATAACGCATCTAATGTCGGCTGCGGATCCAATGGGTCGTAACTTCTGATCGCCAAATCCACATAATCAGCAACGATTTGACTGTTTTCTACACGGCTCCAGGTAAAGTCCATTCCACCAAATACTTCTTCAGTTTCGATTCCGTTCCACTGCTTTAGGTATTCTATTTCTGACCCTCTGCTACCAGTAGATCCAAACCCCTGACTCTTATGCTGAGATCTGCTTCTTGCAGCCATCTCTGTATAAGAAGTGCCAATCAATGGATTATATAGCCCCACATCAACAGACTTGAAAGCGGACGTATCCATTTTTTGACCAGAGCGTCTAAAAGACCACCAGCTGGCATTCCTGAAAATTTTTGTTGGCTGCCAAGTGCTAAGTGAACTTAACTGCTCTGGAAATGCGTTTGGATCTGCTGCAAGTTCAAAAGCTTCAAGCGCCAATAAAGCAGAGGTTGTATGATGGCCGTGGGTGACACCCGCTGTAGTATCAAATCTGGTGATCAACATATCCGGCTTAAATTGCCTGATCACCCTTACAAAATCTGAAAGTACCTGATCCTTATCCCAAACTTTAAGAGTTTCGTCCGGGTGTTTTGAATATCCAAAATCATTCGCTCTAGAAAAAAACTGCTTCCCTCCGTCTATTCTTCTTGCACCCAGTAATTCTTGCGTCCTTATGATACCGAGACCTTCTCTAATTTCTGTACCAATTAAATTCTGTCCGCCATCTCCTCTTGTCGCTGACAAATAAGCTGTTCTAAGTAATTTTTCATTTGAGAGGTAAGCTATTAATCGAGTGTTTTCATCATCCGGATGAGCAGCAACATAAAGAGCTGTCCCAAGCACATTTAACTTATTCAACATCTGCTGGATATCTCCAGGGTGATAACTCTTTGGAGCCTGTGAAAATAGCTGCGTAACCGAAGCCAGAAAGAGAAAACCTACTACTATTCTTCTACAAACTTGAATCATATGAATTGAAATATTAAAGTCGACAAAACAAGACGTTTTTTACGCCAATTCATACTTTTTTTCGATGCACCGCATGTATCCTCCATAGATGGCGTCTAATTAGGAAAGAGCACAAATAATTTGAAAAATAAAACGTAGAAAATATGAGAACGCAAATAACAATTGGAATCATTATCCTGTCAATGGCTTTGATCAATTCAGTATCAGGTCAGCAAAGACCTCCACGAGATGATAGACAAGGAAAACATCAACAGAAAGAACAAATGCATACTCAAATGCAAGACCGACTGGGCCTCACTGATCAGCAGAAAACAGATATTGAAACTCTCCGCATACCGCATATATCATCCACACAGACTCTTAAAGCAAAATTGGATGTAAAAGAGGCAGAGTTGAAATTGGCGATCATCAGTGAGTCAAAAGGTATCGATGAATCGATCAAGGAAATCAATGCCCTAAGAAGTGAACTTTTTGAAGCCAAAATCTCTCATGAATTGGCAGTAAGAACGATGCTCACAGTTGAACAGCAACTTATTTTTGACAAAAACCACATGTCCAAAGCTCCACATGGCAGAAAAGGAATGCATAAAGCTAAATTAGGTGGTAAATAAATAGAATCGTCTAAGCATCAGTATTGATAGAATTAGATTTTAAACAGTTGGTTACCCAAAATAAAGCCCAAGTGTATAACACGTGTTTGGGCTTTGTGAAGGTGCCAGCCGACGCTGAAGACTTGACACAGGAAGTATTTATCACGGCATATAATAACTGGCGTAAATACAGATGGGAAGCCAATATAAAAACGTGGCTCTATCGAATCTCTGTCAACAAGAGCCTTGATTTCATCCGTGCAAATCAGCGGCTAAAAAGATCGGGAATGCTCACCTCTTATGAAGAAGGGTTGACAGTTATAGATTTTAAACACCCTGGTATTGAATTAGAAAATAAAGAAAAAGCAAATCTCCTAATGACGACAATAGCCATGCTCCCTGAAAAACAAAAAGTGGCTTTTACCTTACAGAAAATCGAAGGTTTAACAGTAATCGAAATCAGTCAAATCATGGAGCTGTCGAAAAGTGCCATCGAATCTTTACTGCATAGGGCAAAATATTACTTGCAAACCAAACTAAGAACCTACTATGAAAACAAATAGTACTGAGCAAAATATAGAAGAGATACTTTCATCCCTCAATGGTTTGCAAAGGGCAGAACCCTCGGTCAGTTTTGAAGAAACCCTTTATGCGAAAATTGATAGTATCTCGCGAAGAGTAAGAGACCGACTATTATTGAGTGCGGCAGCTTCCATGATGCTTATGGTGCTTCTCAATTTGTGGATCATTGTGACTGAGGAACCTCAAACTTCAATAGCTGAGCAAACTGCCGCGATGATGTGGACGATAGAGAGCGAAATCAGCTTGACCAACTTCATCGTTGAATAAAACATGAAAACATGAAATATAAAATACTAATCGCCGCCATAGCTGTCTTGATGATCTTCAACATGGTCTTCATAGGCATACTACTAAAAGGAAGACAAGCGAGATTGCACCTAAATGAAGAAATCCCAGCTCGTCACCAAATTGATAGACAGTTATCATTTATGAGCCAAGAGCTCGAACTTTCTGACAAGCAGAAAGCTATACTTTCTGAGGCTTTTTTGGTGCATTCTGCAAAAGAGCAAGAGTTAAGAGATGACGAAGTCAGACTACGGAAAACGCTGCATCAAGCATTGATCAACGAAGATTCTGTTACTACTCAATATGCTCGATTAGCAACTGTGCAAACGCATGAAAAGCGGATCGACAGTTACATTAAGTTTAATAAGTCTGTCATATCAATATGTGACCGGCAACAAAGGAGAAAACTAGGTAAATTGATCAATAGTAGACGGCCCGGCGAAGGGCCACATTTAAATACCTCACATGGGCCAAAACGTAAGCCAAATAAGCATTAATCCTGTTTTAAATAACGTGTGGGATTCGTATTAGCAGTTTTAATAGTTTGTACGATCACCAGAAGAATAGTAATACTTGCCAAAAGCGCTGTCGGCATCACATAGTAATACCAATCAACAGGCACAGCATTTGCGGAATTACTTAGCCATTGCTCCGTATAGTATACCCAAATAGGTACTGCAAATATTAACCCAAGGGCTACAAGCACTATGAAATCCTTCATGAAGGAAGCCACCAAGTTAGAACTATTAGCACCTAATACTTTTCTAATAGCCGCCTCTTTACTTGTCCGTTCCAGCGTCTAGGTAGCCAAGCCTATCAAACCTAGTCCCGCAACAAATAAAGCCAATGCTGAAAAATTGTGTACATACCTGCAAATTGAGCATCATTTTCATACAAGCGATTGAATGAATCACTTAGGAAAATGCCATCAAAAGGGTACCCATCACTAAACTCTTCAAAAACAGCACCCATTTGATCTACCGTTTCTTCGTTGTTACTGTTCATACTTACCAGCAGGATGGACAAAAAATAATTTAAGCTAGCTATAGATGCCAAATCCTTCCTTGCTTGATCGTGGTCGTAGCAGGTAAATTATTAGTGAAGAGCCCCCCTGTACCAAGACCCTGATGTGACGTAGGGTTGTACTCTGCTGCAAACTGAGCAATGGCATCTAAGCCCAAATTTGATTCTAGCGCAGAGGTTATCCACCAACCAATATTTCTCTCCTCTGCCATACGAATCCACGTAGCTGTCTCCATAAAGCCTCCAAGCAGGGAAGGTTTCAGAATAATATAAGGAGGCATTATCTCATCAAGTAAAGTAGCCTTTTGCTGATCATCAGCAATCCCGATTAGTTCTTCATCCAATGCAACAGGAACAGGTGATTTCTGACAAACCAAAGAAAGGGCCTGCCTTTGACGAGGCATGATGGGTTGCTCAATACTATGCAAATCAAAAACTGCTAGTTGTTCCAATCGCCTAAAAACGGTGGATGTTGAAAATGCGCCATTGGCATCGACACGTAGAATCCCATCAAAGCGACCTCTCACGTAAGCTAAGATTTTAAGTTCCTCTTCGAAATCAAGTGCTCCAATCTTCATTTTGATGCATTCGTATTTCTGTTCTAGCTTCTCCTCAATTTGTTTTTTCATCTCGCTTACTTCTCCCATCCAGATCAGTCCGTTGATTGGCATTCCTATTTCTCCTCTAGCAAATGGGTTTGAAAACCACTTTTGTTTTCCTCCATTAAGCGCATCTAACATGGCCATTTCTAATCCAAACCGAATACTAGGAAAAGATTCGGCCATCTCCTTTGCCAATTCAAAAATTGATGTTTCTTTTTGCGGCAAGTCAATCTGCTTTAAACGATCGCATAGTTTGGCCAAAAAATCTGGTATTTCTTCGATGGATTCATCGCTTAAACCCGGTAGAGGGGCTACTTCCCCTTTTCCACAAAATGGAGAGGTGTCGTGTGCCTGAATAGACAAGTACCAGCCAAACCGCTGATGCATAACCCCGCGAGAGGTACCTGCGGCAAAACTAAAGTCCAGTTGAAAGGATTGATAAGTGAGTAACATAATTGGAATAGCTTAGGCATGAACAAATTGAATATCGAAGATATACACCCAAGTCAATTTCACTACGACTTACCAAAAGAAATGATTGCGGATGAGCCACTCTCCGATCGATCAGCTTCTCGCCTGCTGCATTATCATCGAGGGGATATCGAACACACAACATTCAAGGATATTACACAATTGCTGCCAGTTGATGCTCATTTAATCTTTAATGATACAAGGGTCATACCTGCCCGGTTAGTCGCCCAAAAGTCATCAGGTGCTCGTATCGAAATTTTTTTACTGGAGCCAATTTCACCATCCAGTGTGATGGAAGAGGCTATGCTGACGAAAGAACATGCGGTATGGTCCTGCATGATTGGAAATGCGAAAAAGTGGAAATTACAGACTTCCTTAACTATTTATATATCACAGGATAAGTCTTTATTACTGAAAAGAGTAGGCGATGCAGAGGTCTCATTCACTTGGAGCAGCGACGAACCGTTTTCGAGTATGATAGAGGCTGCAGGAAATGTACCCCTACCTCCATATATCAATCGCCAGCCAACGGACCTTGACATCCCACGGTATCAAACCGTCTATTCTCAGGTAAAAGGAGCCGTAGCCGCTCCAACCGCCGGACTACACTTTACAGACGAGATCATGCGTACGCTTCATAAACAACATCAAATAGATTATCTGACTTTGCATGTAAGCGCTGGCACATTCCAACCGATCAAAACAAGTGCCTCCAACCACCCAATGCATCGAGAAGAAGTACTGATTGCAAAAACGCTGATTGAGAACTTACTCAAAGATAAGCCTGTCATTGCTATTGGAACCACTAGCATGCGCACCTTAGAATCTCTTTATTGGTATGGTGTTAAACTCATCCAAGGGCAGGATGTTTTTGAGATAGAAAAAATGTATCCCTACCAGCATGAGGAACACATTGACAAGCAAACTGCACTATCAGCGGTCCTTACTTACATGGAGAAGAACAGCCTTAATCAGATTAGGGGTTACACGGAGATTTTCATATTCCCAGGCTACGAATTCAAAATATGCCAAGGCTTGATCACCAATTTCCACCTTCCCGGAACTACCCTAATGATGCTGGTGGCAGCCTTTATCGGTGCAGATTGGGAATCCGTTTACAGTCAAGCTTTATCACAGAATTATAGATTCTTAAGCTACGGAGACTCTTCTCTCCTGATTCCAAAAAATAGTACATTAGCCTCGTGAATGAAATAGGGTCAAATATCTGGGATTCCATCAAAGCATTTTGGGTAAGTGCGTGGGATATTATTAACACTCCCATATTCTCTTTATCAGGAAATGACTTAAGCGCAGGCACGATACTTTATATCATCGTAGCATTTTTCGTATTGAGCTTTATCTCAAAAAGAATCAGAAAAGTACTTACGGAAGTTATCTTAAGACGTGCAGGTCTGGAAGCAGCTGCGACAGCGACCATTGGCACTGTCACACGTTTTTTCATACTGGTGATCGGTAGTATCGTGATCATTCAGAGCTCAGGCATAGATCTGAGCGCTTTGACATTACTAGCGGGTGCCCTTGGTGTAGGTATTGGATTTGGTTTGCAAAACATTACCGACAATTTCATATCTGGCATTATTATTCTATTTGAAAAACCCATCAAGGTGGGTGACCGGATTGAGGTAGGCGGAATCGAAGGAGATGTTACCTCCATTTCATTTAGAGCTACTTCTATCCTCACCAACGACAATATTTCGATCATCGTCCCAAACTCCGAGTTCATTTCTAGTAGAGTAATCAACTGGAGTCACAATGACCGAAATATCAGATTTCGAATGCCTATAGGAGTCAGCTATAATGAAGATCCCGTCCAGATTAAAAAAATCTTACTCGACGTGGCAGACAAAAATCCACATATCCTGAAGAGGCCAGCTCCAATAGTGCTATTTGATGGTTTTGGTGATAGCTCTTTAGACTTTGTCTTAGCAGTTTGGACTTCTACACACACAGACAAACCTAGAGTGCTCAAGAGCGAACTATACTTTGATATATTCGATCAGTTCAAAAAGCATAATATCGAGATACCATTTCCCCAGAGGGATCTGCATATCAGATCTGGTCAGATCGCTTCTAACAAGCAGGCATAAAAAAGCCGGTATAATTCGGCTCTCGTTAAAACTAGTTCCTTCTATTTAAGATCCCCAAACTTGAAGGATAGACCCACGCCAAAAACACTTTTGAACTGCGTGCGAGGTCTTGAACCTATTGACTCTCCTGCTAAATTTATCCCACTAGCGATTTTGATATCATCATCATAGATCAATTGTGTTTGCCAGTTAACAGTCAAAAATGAGTTCACTTTCATGGCTACGATATTTTGCCAGTTAACATCGACGTTTCCGAAATTATCCAGATAATTAGAGAATAATTCAAGCTTCGATCCAATGCTTACATTCTTCACAACATTGTCAAGTTGTAATTTTACTTTCAGAAAAGACCCTAGTTCAGCCCTAGATGTTTTCCCTTCGTCAACACCAAATGCTCCCTCATTAGCGAGTTCTTGATCGGCTACAAAAGTAAATTTCCCGGTTACTGGAGCATACGTTACTGATAGAACCGGACTAGGTCTCCAGTCTAGACCAGTTGCTACTAACAAATATCCAGGAGACATAAAGTCTGATATGACATTGCCCTCTGCATCAATACCTTGATAAAATTGAGTTCTAAAATCCAGTAATGAGGACCAGTAAAGCTTTTCACCTCTGAGTTTATACCCTATTTGAGTAGTAGCAATGATGATATCATCAGTTTTCTGAGGCGCTGCATCTAGTCCTTGTTTTACCACTCCATACCCCATTTCAAGATTGTTAGTCCATGACACCTTCGCTTTTGTATAGTTAGCAAAGACATTGAAATAGCCGTTCATTGAAATGTTATTGTTTCCCCCTGAAGCCCAATTAGTTAAGTTTACTTGTGAAAACGTTAGTGTTGTTACACCTCCTTTTAACCAGTAGGTAGTATCTACCTCTTGTGCTTGTATAATTGATATATTGATAGCAAAAATCCCTAAAATTGCGAGTAGTACGGTTTTGTTCCTCATTGTCAAATTATTGTTTCCACAAATCAAATTAAAAAAAACCTATTGAATATGACCATTTTCAGATATTTAAGGATTGTACCCATGCTATTGATCGTATTGTTAGCAGCTAATGGCTGCGATATCCTTATTGAGCAAAAGGCAGACGCTGGCAATCAGGCATCGATTGATTTAAAGCAAGTCTATGAGGAATATGAAGAGGACGATTGCATTGACAATTGTGCTACTATAAAGCTCAAAAAAATATCAATCAGTAGTAGTACCCGGATCAATTCAGAAATTGATCAAATCTTATCTATGAAGCTGAATGAGTATGTTCGCAATAGAAATAAGAAAGAAATCAGACCGATAACTGAGGAATTCTTCAAAGATTTCAAAGCGTTTAAAGAAGCCTTTCCTGAAAGCACCACCCCTTGGGAAATTTCTATCACAATGGACGCTTCAGTATTGCCATCGACAGGTATAGTCAGTATTTCAACCATTACATATGCCTATACAGGTGGCGCGCACCCTGAAGAGTATCGAACCTTTGATAACTTTTCCTTTGAAGGAAAACGATTAGCTATCAAACAGATCATCAAAGATGAAAGAGGCTTTTTATCCCTAGCCGAAGAAGCTTTTCGAAAGGCGAAAGGAATAGCCAGCGGAAGTACTTTGAGCGCTGCAGGTTTCGAGTTTGAAAAAGATGAATTTACCCTACCCGAGCAGATTGGATTCAATGACAATTCAGTATTAATCCATTTTAACCCGTATGAGATCAATAGCTACGCAGACGGCGCTACGACCCTATCTATTCCGATGAGTCAGGTTAGTAGCATGATGCAGTAACTCAAGCATAGGTATTAGTGGAAGCATCTGCCTCTTTAATGAGTCGCCTCATGATTTTACCTACATTGGACTTAGGAAGCTCATCGGTGAATGTGATGTATTTTGGACACTTGTACGCGGTCATTTTTTCCTTAGCATAGGCTTTGATTACCTCTTCCGTCAATGACTCGTCTGACTTTACAATATATACCTTGACGGCCTCTGTCGACTTTTTATCTGGTACGCCAATTGCTCCGACTTCCAGTACGCCTGGGTGAGAAGCAATTACATTTTCTATCTCATTGGGGTAAACATTGAAACCAGACACTAGTATCATTTCTTTCTTACGGTCTACGATCTTGAAAAAACCTTGCTCGTCCATAGTAGCAATATCTCCGGTCTTAAACCATTCTCCTAACATACACTCGGCCGTTTCTTCTGGCCGGTTGTAGTACCCTTGCATTACCTGTGGCCCTTTGGCGCAAAGTTCTCCCTTTTCACCTAGTTCCACTTCATTTCCATCGTCATCCACTAGCTTGAGCAAAGTGCTAGGAATAGGCAATCCGATGCTCCCAATACGACCTGACCCGTCTAATGGATTTGCAGTCAGAACAGGAGAAGTCTCCGTCAATCCATAGCCTTCGGCTAAATACTTGCCTGTAACTTTTTGCCACTGATTGGCGGTAGATTCTAACACAGCCATTCCCCCTCCGAAAGCAAATTTCAATCGGGAAAAGTCCAATTTGGCAAAATCAGGCTGATTAAGTAACCCATTAAATAAGGTATTGACACCCGTGATTACACTAAATTTATGTTTACCCATTTCTTTTATGAAAGCTGGCATATCCCTAGGGTTGGTGATAAGAACATTACGAGCCCCTATCTCAGTAGATACTAACACATTGCACACCAATGCAAATACATGATAAATAGGAAGTGCCGTGATAATGATCTCTTTTCCATTTTCAAGGCCTCCGAATTTCATCCATGCATTAACCTGCATGAGATTAGCTACCAGATTACCATGGCTTAGCATGGCACCTTTTGAAACGCCTGTGGTTCCACCAGTATATTGTAAGAAGGCTAGATCTTGTTGCGTCAGTTTAGGTGGTGAAAAAGTTTGCTTGGCTCCATTAGCTAGTACGATTTTGAAATTTACAGCACCTGGTAGGTTATAAGCAGGCACCATCTTTTTAACATTTTTCACCACAAAATTCACAACTCCACCCTTCAAACCTCCTAGCATATCTCCAATCTCAGTAACAATGACATGCTCTATCTGCGTATTAGAGATGATTTTCTCAAGATTATTAGCAAAATTAGCGAGTATCACAATTGCCTTAGCTTCAGAGTCCTTAAACTGATGTTCCATCTCTGATGGCGTATACAAGGGATTGGTATTAACTACCACTAATCCCGCTCTCAGTGCTCCAAACATTGCGATTGGATATTGCAAAAGGTTAGGCATTTGAATAGCGATCTTATCGCCAGGTTTCAGATGTAGCTTATTCAACAAGTATGCTCCAAATGCTTTCGAATGGTTATCCATATCCTTGAAAGACAAGGTCTTACCCATATTTTCAAATGCCGGTAGGTCGGCATAATCAACAAACGCTTCAGACATCAGTTCTGCCAGGCTATCATATTTTCCTGTTTCGACTTCGGCAGGTACATCTTTAGGATAGGTTTTTAACCAAGGAGTTTGGGTCATGAGTAATAGGGTTTATACTGCTCGTAGTCTAAGATATTAAACAGGGTCGATTTTAAAACAAAAAAGAAGTAAAAAGGAAGTTTGGCTTCTAGTACAGTAAAATGTGGTGACTGGTGAATTTATGATTTGGTTGAGCGTCTGTGCCCTCAAGGTATCCAAAGTGAGCCCGCAAATAAGTATCAACGGAATTGAGAAAACTCCACCTAGTTTGCTCTCTGATTGAAGCATTGCTACTAACAATGTGAAAATAGTATCTCTAGTAATCAGAATAGTCTATCTATCATAAACACTATTTCACAAAATCAATATTGATGAAGCTAAAAAGGATGGCTCCTCGGCTAGGCGCCCCCTGGGAAGGACTGGTCGTCCACACCTGCGCGGTTCGACCTCATTCAAATAAAAACAGTGCCCCAAAAATGATGGCTGTAAGGGAAGGATTTGATTGGAGTGGCAGCACACACTCCACAGCGTAGCACATTAAATCCTCATCAAAACTTAAAAGAAACCCTTTAGGGCATAAAAAAAGGTCTTCGCACCCCTACGAAGACCTCATTCAAATAAACAACATTAACCCAAAATAATGGCTGTAGGAGAAGGATTCGAACCTCCACGGAGCGGTTAGCCTCAGAGAATTGCAAACCTAGGTTTGCAATTCTCTGAGCTTTATCCCTTACCCCCACCCCCGAGACAGGAGGGCATGTCTGCCAATTTCATCACCCTACAGTGTAGATCGAAACGACTTTTTCGTTTCATTGATAATTCAAAAGTAACATTTTGTTCTTTTTATTAAAAATATTGTAATAATTTTGAATAATATTTCGAGAGTGATTAGTTTTAGCCTTCTTTAATTGCTGTATTCACAAAAACCAACATCCAGAATGAGTAAAATTTATGAAATTGACAACGTGGATTTGAAAATCCTTAACATTTTAACAGAAGATGCTAAGATTCCTTACACAGAAGTAGCCAAAAAGGTCTTTGTATCGGGTGGGACAGTACATGTTAGAATGAAAAAACTCGAAGAAATGGGTGTTGTCAGAGGAACTACTCTGAAAATGGATTACACCAAGCTTGGGTATGATGTGACCTGCTTTATGGGTATCTATCTTGAACGGAGTTCATTGTATGACAAAGCTGTTGCTCAACTACGTAATATTCCTGAAATCGTCAAGGTGCATTACACTACTGGCAACTACAATATCTTCTTGAAGATTCATTGTAGAGATACAAGACACTTAAAAGATGTGTTGCACGATAAGATTCAAAAAGTGGAAGGGATCGAACGAACGGAGACCTTCATTTCGCTAGAAGAGTCTTTAAACAGACATCTTTCATTTTAAATTGAAATTAAGTCCTTGTTAGCTGAACCTTTTCCCTAGTTATTTGTACTTATTTAGAACGATTATAAATAAGTACTTTACCTTTGTGAAGACTAAAACTAACCAGGATCTGAATGACAAACGATGATCAAATTTTAGAGGATTTCACCTCTAAGGAATATGAGCATGGATGGCACGTTGACTTTGAAGCTGACGAAGCTCCAAAAGGATTAAACGAGGACATTGTCCGATTTATCTCTGCGAAGAAGCATGAGCCAGAATGGATGCTCCAGTGGAGATTAAAAGCTTTTAAAGTCTGGAAAGAGATGAAAGAGCCTCAATGGCCTAATGTTTCTTACCCAAAAATCGACCTTCAAGAGATTATCTACTATTCTGCACCAAAGCAGAAGAAAAAAGTAGATAGTTTAGACGAGATAGATCCAGAGTTGCTCAAAACATTTGATAGACTTGGAATCAGTTTAACTGAGCAAAAACGTCTAACGGGTGTTACTACGATTGCCGTCGATGCAGTGATTGATTCAGTTTCCGTAGCAACGACCTTCAAAGAAACACTTTCTGAATTAGGAATCATTTTCTGTTCATTCAGTGAGGCCGTCAAAGACCACCCAGAGCTAATTAAAAAATATTTAGGTTCAGTCGTCCCTCAAAATGACAACTACTACGCTGCATTGAATTCAGCAGTATTTTCTGATGGCTCTTTCTGTTACATCCCAAAAGGTGTGAGATGCCCTATGGAGCTGTCCACGTATTTCAGAATCAACGCTGCGAACACCGGTCAGTTTGAGAGAACGTTGATTGTCGCGGAAGAAGGTAGCTACGTTAGTTACCTTGAAGGTTGTACAGCTCCACAGCGTGATGAAAATCAATTGCATGCGGCAGTAGTAGAAATATTCGCTGCCAAAAAAGCGGAGGTTAAGTATTCAACCGTGCAAAACTGGTACCCTGGCGACAAGAACGGTAAAGGTGGAATCTACAACTTCGTCACCAAAAGAGGATTGTGTGACGGTGACCATGCCAAAATCTCATGGACACAAGTAGAAACCGGTAGTGCTATTACATGGAAGTACCCTTCTTGTGTACTCAAGGGAGACTACTCACAAGGAGAGTTCTATTCTGTAGCGGTTACTAATAATCATCAGCAAGCAGACACCGGTACCAAGATGATCCACATCGGGAAAAACACTAGGTCTAGAATCGTATCGAAAGGTATTTCTGCAGGTCATTCTCAGAATAGCTATCGAGGGCAAGTTCAGGTGCTGAAAAGAGCAGACAATGCTCGAAACTTCTCACAATGCGATTCCCTACTTATGGGTTCGTCATGTGGAGCCCACACCTTCCCCTACATTGATATTCAAAACAAATCCGCAATGGTGGAGCATGAAGCAACCACCTCGAAGATTGGAGAAGATCAGATTTTCTACTGTTTGCAAAGAGGAATAGATGAAGAGAGTGCAGTTGCGCTCATCGTCAATGGATTTGCAAAAGAGGTAATGAACAATTTACCAATGGAATTTGCTGTAGAAGCCCAAAAACTCCTAGCGCTCACACTCGAAGGAAGCGTAGGGTAATTTCAAAAACTGAACATTAGACTAATAAAAGCAATGCTTACGATCAATAATCTACATGCCAAAATTGAAGATAAACAAATCTTGAATGGCATTAATCTTGAAGTAAAAGCTGGTGAGGTTCACGCTATCATGGGACCAAACGGAAGCGGTAAAAGTACATTGGCATCCGTCTTGGCTGGAAGAGAGGAATATGAAGTTACTGAAGGAAGTGTTCAATATCTGGGCAAAGATCTTCTAGCGCTAGAAACAGAAGATCGTGCACGAGAGGGTGTTTTTCTAGCTTTTCAGTACCCAATTGAAATCCCCGGTGTGAGTACAACTAACTTCCTGAAGACAGCTGTCAATCAAGTAAGAGCATACAGAGGCGAAAAGCCTATGGATGCGGTTTCATTCTTGAAGATGATGAAGCAAAAAATGAAGATCGTCGAGATGGATCAGGCACTCTTAAGCAGATCACTCAACGAAGGCTTCTCTGGTGGGGAGAAGAAAAGAAATGAAATATTTCAAATGGCTATGCTCGAACCAAAACTCGCGGTTTTGGACGAGACAGACTCAGGATTGGATATCGATGCTTTAAAAATTGTGGCCAATGGTGTCAACTCTTTAAAAAGTGCCGATAATGCTACAATTGTTATTACACATTATCAACGCTTATTGGATTACATCGTACCAGATTTTGTACATGTATTGTACAATGGCAGAATCGTGAAGTCTGGAGATAAATCTCTTGCACTTGAGCTGGAAAGCAAAGGCTATGATTGGATCAAAGCAGAAGTAGAAGAACAAACTGTCTAATATGAGTCAATTAGATACTATCAATATTGCAGAAGACCTTTTCGCAGAAGTCTTTCATAAATCAGGATTGAATGCCAATACTGAGAAAGCTCAGCTTTTTGAGGCATTCACTGCTGTCGGTTTGCCTTCGCAAAAACACGAAGAGTATAAATTTACGCAGATTACTGCCACACTGAAAAGACACCTTAAGTCCGCCAATGTTTTGCAAACTGAGACTCCAGAGCTAGAAGCTGTAAAGGACCTCTTTGAAAAAACAGAAGGACATCATATAGTGTACGTTAATGGATCTTTCGCTCCATCACTATCACTTATCAAGGTAGATGAAATCACAAAAGTGCAGTCCCAAGAAGACACTTTTTTACTTAATAAACACACCACAGAAAACGAAGCCTTCTCACTGCTAAATGCTGCCTTTTCGACGCAATTTGCCTGCATCACTGTCGCGGAAAATAAAGAAAGCCTTCCGGTCATGGTATACCATCTTATTGATGGTAATCAGTCTGCAATCGTCAATCCTCGACTGCTTATCAAAGCAGAAAAAGGAAGTTCATTAAAGCTAAATGAGAAGTTTTATATCGATGGGGAAGAAAATCTCTTCATCAATAATGTGACTGAAGTTGAGGTAGGAAAAAATGCTGCCGTAAATATAACCAAGGTACAGAACCATGGTTCAAATATCGTTGTCGTCGACACAATGGCAGTATCACAAAAGAGAGATAGCAAATTCAATGCTAACACCTTCTCTTTTGCTGGTAAAATGATCCGCAACAACCTGAACATTAGTCTTGACGAGGAGAATTGCGAAACGCACATGCACGGCTTATACCTTATTGACGGAGCTACTCATGTGGATAATCATACATCCGTAGATCATAAGATTCCAAATTGCTTTAGCAATGAAGTCTACAAAGGAATCCTAGATGGAAAGTCTCATGCTGTCTTCAACGGTAAAATCTTTGTACGGCCAAATGCTCAGCAGACCAACGCTTTTCAATCCAACAAAAACGTATCTCTATCCGATGATGCGACAATCAATACCAAACCTCAATTAGAGATATGGGCTGACGATGTGAAATGTTCACACGGCTGTACGATCGGAGAACTCGATAAAGAAGCGCTGTTTTATTTAAGAGCTCGTGGTCTAGATGAGAAGGCAGCAAAATCGCTGATTTTAATCGCTTTCGCAGAAGATACTTTTGAACATATCCCGTTTGATTTTGTCAAAGAAGAACTACATCATTTGATTAATTCAAGACTCAGCTAATGGAAAGTACGGTCCATACCAAATTTGATATAAATGAAATAAGGAAACAGTTTCCTGTGCTAGATCAGACTGTCAATGGAAAACCATTGATCTATTTTGACAATGCAGCAACCTCACAAAAACCTAATATGGTGATCGATGCACTTATGAACTACTATCGTTCATACAATGCTAACATCCATAGAGGGATTCATACCTTAGCCGAAAGAGCTACTGCTGCGTATGAGAATACTAGAAAAGCCACCGCCAATTTTATAAATGCTGCCGAACCAGAAGAAATAATCTTCACAAGAGGAACAACTGAGGGCATTAATCTAGTAGCGCAAAGTTACGGAAGGACCTTTTTAAAAGCAGGTGATGAGATCTTGATCTCAGCCATGGAACATCATTCAAATATCGTTCCCTGGCAGTTACTTTGTGAGCAAACAGGAGCTGTATTAAAAGTTGCTGATGTCAGCGATCGAGGGGAAATGGATATGGCCTCATTTGATCGTCAGCTTTCAGACAGAACAAAGATCGTCAGTATAGTCTACATCAGCAATACGCTAGGTACAATAAACCCGGTTAAGGATATCATCACTAAGGCACATGCGGTCAATGCTGTTGTGCTACTGGATGCAGCCCAAGCTACACCACATACATCGGTAGATGTGCAATCATTGAATGTTGACTTTCTTGCATTGTCATCTCACAAGATGTACGGACCAACCGGAACGGGTGTTCTATACGGTAAAAGAAGACTCCTAGAGAAAATGGCACCTTATCAAGGAGGTGGAGAGATGATCAAAGATGTGAGTTTTGCTAAAACTACTTATAACGAGATACCTTACAAATTTGAGGCCGGGACACCCAATATTGCAGATGTCATTGGTTTTGGAAAAGCCATCGAATTTATTCAACATATAGGCATTGAAAACATAGCTGCGCAAGAAGACCTTTTGCTGCAACACGCGAATGAACTCATCTCTTCAATAGACGGTTTTGAACCAGTCGGTACAGCAGATCACAAGGCTGGCGTACTTTCCTTTAATTTCGAAGGCATTCATCCTTTTGATTTAGGAGTAATGCTTGATGCTAAAGGGATTGCAATACGTACGGGCCATCATTGTACACAGCCGTTAATGGACCGGTATGGTATAGAAGGTACTGCGAGAGCTTCATTCGCAGTCTACAATACGATTGAGGAAGTAGACGCATTTATTGAAGGACTCGAGGATATAATTAAAAAATTGAGATAATGTCTATTGACGATAAGCAAGCAGAAATAATTGAGGAGTTCGGCATGCTCGATGGAGACATGGAAATGTCTATAAACTACGTGATTGAACTAGGCCAGCGATTGGAGGATTATCCCGATGACAAAAGGGATGAGAATCATATTGTAAAAGGATGCCAGTCAAAGGTGTGGCTTGTCTCCACCCTTTCAGACAGTAAAATGTCTTTTGATGGCGATAGCAATACAGCTGTCACCAAAGGACTAGTCAGCTTGCTACTACGTGTTTTGAATAACGAAAAGCCAGAAGACATCCTAAATGCAGACCTGTATTTTCCCGAGAGGATTGGTATGAACCGATTCATCGGAACACAACGATCTAATGGGTTTGCTGCTATGATCAAGCAAATGAGACTTGATGCACTTGCAATTAATAGTCAAATAGAATCAAAATGATGACTGATACTGAGAAGGATAACCTAGTAATGAAAGAGAAAGTCGTAGAGGCAATCAAAAGAGTCTTCGATCCAGAAATACCTGTAGATGTGTACGAGCTCGGACTTATCTATGAAATAAACATCTTTCCTGTAAATAATGTACATGTATTGATGACTTTAACTTCGCCTGCTTGTCCAAGTGCGGAAGAGATACCAGGAGAAATCGAAATGCGCATCAGAGAAGTAGAAATGATCAACGATGTAAATGTGGAAGTCACTTTTGACCCTCCATATGCGACGGAAATGATGTCTGAAGAAGCCAAGCTAGAGCTTGGTTTTATGTGAAAAGAAAAGAGTTAGATTTAATTAATAGAATAAACATATAATAGAATGTATCCAGAAGAACTTGTAAAGCCAATGAGATCAGAGCTTACTGAGGTAGGTTTTGAAGAATTCAAGACGGCAGCGGATGTTGACAATCACATGAGTGGCCACAAAGGCACTTCATTAGTGGTGGTCAATTCTGTATGCGGATGTGCTGCAGGCACAGCAAGACCAGGTGTTGCAATGGCACTGAATCAAAGCACTAAGAAACCTACACATTTAGCAACTGTATTTGCAGGTGTAGATATGGAAGCTACCGCCAAAGCAAGGGAGTATACGCTACCCTACCCTCCTTCATCTCCAAGTATGGCACTCTTCAAAGACGGAGAGTTAGTGCACGTGGTAGAGAGACATCACATAGAAGGTCGACCTGCTGAAATCATCGCTCAGCATTTGGTGCAAGTTTTCGATGAGTTTTGTTAAGACACTAATTCAGTATAAAAAAGCCTTCTCCGATTAGAGAAGGCTTTTTTTATGCCTAAAAACAAAGAAGCATCCATTTTTTTGATAGCTTCGCCATTGATGGAAAGACCACAATTTGACGACATTTTTATGGAGTTGGCAGTTAATCTTGCCAAAAGATCACATTGTATTAAACGACATGTGGGAGCTGTTGTTACGAAAGAAACAAGGATCATTTCGATTGGGTATAATGGGCCTCCTGCAGGCACACACAATTGTGATGATATGTGGCCAGATACAGGATGTACTAGAGATTCTAAAGGAGGTTGTTCACTGGCTATCCATGCAGAGCAGAATGCCTTACTTTATGCTGTTAAGAATAAGGCATCCGTAGAAGGCGCAACTATATATGTCACCTTATCTCCTTGCCTCGCTTGCGCTAGAATCATTTACACAATGGGCGTAATCAAGGTAGTCTACCTCAATTCTTATGCGCAGCACAAAGGCATAGCTATCGATGAAGGTGTAGCTTTTCTAAATCAATTCGGTGTAGAGACTGAGCAATATACCGGCTTAATTACTGAAGCTTCTGCTCTCACCTAAGCGCCTCCATCATACCATAGCCAATTAAATATCCCTCTCTCCTGCCTCTTTTTATAAATTGACAGAAACTTAGGTAAGTGCCTATCCATAAAAATCTATTTCGTTGAAACTCGTTGATTTGACCACCGGAGCAAGATAGCTCACCATTCCGGTTCAGAATTATTTCTTACACTACGTTCACTTCTCTTTGAAGCTCGATGCCAAAGTGTTTTTGCACAGAGGTTTGAATCATCCTTGACAATTTAAGAATCTCCTTTCCGTCACCACCGCCATGGTTGACCAGCACCAAAGGCTGATACTCATGGACGCCTATCTTTCCTCTTCTTTTGCCCTTCCATCCTGACCGTTCGATAAGCCAAGCGGCTGGAATTTTCATCCATTTATCAGTGACCATATAGGACGGTATGTTTGGTTCTACTTCTTTTAGAGCTTCATAATGCTCTACCTCAATCATTGGGTTTTTAAAAAAGCTACCAGCATTACCTATGATTGCAGGGTCTGGTAATTTGGATTGCCTAATGGCGATAACAGCTTCGCTAATCGACCGAATCGAAAGTTCGCTAACCCCCTTTTCATCTAACGTATCTTTTATAGCTCCGTAAGAAATGTCAAACTTTGGCTTTTTAGATAACCTATAGGTTACGGATACAACTACATATTGATCTTTAAGTGAGGTTTTAAAAACGGAATGTCGGTAGCCGAACTGACAAGCGTCTCGGCGGAACTTAACGATTTCCTTTCTCCTGATGTCAAAGGCCTCTAGCTCCACGAAACAATGCATCTGTTCGACGCCATATGCTCCAATATTCTGCATCGGAGCAGCGCCTACTGTCCCAGGTATTAGCGACAGATTTTCTAATCCTCCAAGACCTCTTTCAATACTCCATAATACGAGTTGATGCCATAACTCTCCAGCGCCTACCTTGACCCATACAGATTCATGATCCTCTTTAATCACATCAAAACCATGATGTTTCATTAGTAGAATAGCTTTCTGCTGATTCCCCGTAAATAACACATTGCTGCCGCCTCCAAGAACCATCTTAGGCAAACTCTTGAATGCTTCGGAACTGTATGCTTCGTGCAGATCATCTTCATTGCGAATCTCTACTAGATAATTAGTCAGGTAGTCCAGCCCAAAAGTGTTGTAAGGTAAAAGCGAGATATTTTCATGTACTAGCATCCCTTCGACAGTTGATTTTAATTGGCTTGATACACGATCGTCCCACCAATGATGGTCATAACTACTTCTGTTTTCAGAATATCATCCTCAGGGATTGTCATTATATCCTTATCCAATATGGTGAAATCCGCAAGCTTGCCTACTTCAATTGACCCTTTAAGTTCCTCTTCGAAAGCACCATACGCGGCATCTAGTGTGTATGATCTCAAGGCCTGCTCCCGAGTCATTTTCTGATCAGGTTCATAGCCATTATCTGGTGTACCCGTTAGTGTGCGCCTGGAGACCGAAGCATAAAACGATGCTAAAGGGCTAACAGGTTCAACCGGCGCATCTGTTCCATTTACAATTCGAGAACCTTGTTGCAGAAGACTCTGCCAAACATAAGCCCCTTCTTCAATTCTTTCTTTACCTAATCGATCAATGGCCCAAGGTCGATCGGAGGCCATGTGTATTGCCTGCATCGCAGGAATCACGTTCATCTCGGCAAAACGAGGAATATCATCACCATTAATATGTTGTGCATGTTCGATTCTGAAACGATGGTCCGCCATTTGCTCTGGATATGTGCTAATAGCTCTCTCATAAATATCGAGCACTTCTCGATTCCCACGATCCCCTATTGCATGTATACAAACTTGGAAACCAGCAGCAGCAGCTTTCATCGTAATGGCTTCGACTCGCTCCATTGGTGTCACATTATGGCCATACTCAGTGGGTGAATCTGAATACGGTTCTAGTAACCAAGCACCTCTTGAACCTAGGGCTCCATCAGAATAAAGTTTAACGGAACGAATGGTCACCTTATTCATCGAATCCACCTCAATACCTTTTTCAAAATACATATCAAGCAATTCATCATCACGTCCATTTAGCATGACAAACATTCTTAACTTCAACTCATCTTCCGCTGCAAATTTCTTAAAGAGGTTAATATCTCTGAGAGAAGATCCCGCTTGGTGAAATCCTGTAATTCCATTTTCTAAACAGGCTTGCACAGCCAATCTCAACGTTTGCTCAAGTTGCAATTCAGTCTCCTCAGGAATATATTTAACAACTAAACCTTGAGCTGTCTCATTCAGAATACCTGTCGGCTGCTTTCCAAGTCCTTTGATGACCGCTCCTCCAGCAGGATCGGGCGTATTCGAATTGATTTTAGCTAACTCCATGGCTTTAGCATTGACCAACGACATGTGCCCACTTGCGTGTTTGAGGTAAACGGGATGATCAGGTACCGCCGCACTCAATGCATCATGAATTGGAAACCCATTTGAAGCACCTTCCGGTAATTGCGTCCATTTATCTTGATGCCACCCTCTTCCGATAATCCACTCTCCTTTGGGAGTTAATTCTGCGCGTTCGACTACTATATCTATCAACTCGCTGAAGTTTTTAGTTTCCATGAGATCAATATTGATTAGGTTCTGACCAATGCCCATTATGTGTGCATGACCTTCGATAAATCCGGGATACATGGTAGCTCCTGATAAATCAACACTCTTGGTTTTAGTGCCTTGATACTTCTTCATTTCCTGCTTAGATCCTAAGCCTATGATTTGATCATCTAGAACAGCTACAGCTTCCACAATGGCCTGATCCGCGTTACCCGTATAAATGGAGCCCCCAGAAATAATTAAATCAGCAGAAATTTCTGCCTTCTGACTGCAGGAAACAATCATCAAAGTCCCCAAAAGTGCAATTAAATATAAATTTTTCATCATGGTGGTTGGTTGACTAGTAAAGCAGTTTAAAGTGTCATTTCTGCTAAGCTATAAAATGCGGTCCTTATTTCGGTCGAATGTTTGCTTTAACGGTATAGAATAGATGAATAATTAATTAACTTTGCGCTCCATTCGAGTGAATGGCTTCTAGCATTTAGAAGATATTTTTCATAAAACACATCGTTGGCTGACCCGTACTGATGTGACAAAAAGGGTTATATAAAATTATGGCAGAAGAAAATAAAGAGGCTCTTCCTGAACAGGAACCTGTAAAAGAAGAGACTACTGCACAAGAACCAGCTGCAACAGAGTCTGCTGCAGCCTCTACGGAAACAGTGGTGGAAGAAAAAGCTGAGGAAAAACCTTCTAAGGCGCCTGATCCTGTACAACCTGATCCTGAAGTTATCGACTGGGATGATCTAGACAGTTCTGGATTTGGTGAAGAATATTCAGACGCACAGCGTCAGGAAATGGAAACAATGTACGGAGGTACTTTGAACTCCATTACTGAAAAAGAAGTGATTGCTGGAACAGTGGTTGGTCTTACTAATCGTGATGTAATAATCAATATCGGATTCAAGTCTGATGGTTTAGTTGCGTTGTCTGAATTCAGAGATGTAGCGGATCTAAAGCCAGGAGATGAAGTAGAAGTCTACATTGAAGAGCAGGAAAATTCTAATGGTCAATTAATCCTTTCTAGAAGAAAAGCTAAAATCGTCAAAGCCTGGGAGAATATCCAGAAGGGCTATGAAGAAGATCTAGTAATAGAGGGAATGGTCAAGAGAAGAACAAAAGGTGGTCTAATTGTAGATATCTACGGTGTTGAGGCATTCCTTCCTGGTTCACAAATTGATGTTAAACCTATTAGAGACTTTGATGTCTTCGTCAATAAGAAGATGGAAGTCAAAGTTGTGAAAATCAATTACTCTAATGACAACGTAGTTGTTTCACACAAAGTCCTGATCGAGAAAGATATAGAGCAGCAGAAAGCTGCGATACTAAATAACCTTGAAAAAGGTCAAGTACTAGAAGGCGTCATCAAGAACATGACCAACTTCGGTGTCTTTATTGACCTTGGTGGTGTAGATGGTTTACTCCATATCACTGACATTTCTTGGGGTAGAATCAACCATCCTGAAGAGGTACTTAACCTTGACGAAACTGTCAAGATTGTAGTACTTGACTTTGATGATGACAAGAAGAGAATTTCTTTGGGTATGAAGCAACTGACTTCGCACCCTTGGGACTCACTGGATGAGAAACTCGAAATCGGTTCTAAAGTCAAAGGTAAGATTGTGAATGTAGCTGACTACGGTGCATTCCTTGAAATCATTCCTGGTGTAGAGGGATTGATTCATGTAAGCGAAATGTCTTGGTCTCAGCACCTAAGAAATCCTCAGGATTTCATGGGAGTAGGCGACGAGATGGAAGCAGTCGTATTAACTATCGACAGAGATGAACGCAAGATGTCACTTGGCATTAAGCAATTGACTGAAGATCCTTGGACTAAGCAAGACTTACTTACTAAGTATGCTGTATCTAGTCATCATACTGGAATCGTTAGAAATCTTACAAACTTCGGTCTATTCATAGAGCTTGAAGAAGGTATAGATGGTCTTGTACACGTGTCTGACCTTAGCTGGACTAAGAAAATCAAGCACCCTTCTGAGTTCGTTAAAGTTAATGATGAATTAGAAGTGGTAGTGATGGAGTTAGATACTGACAACCGACGACTAGCGTTGAGTCACAAACATCTTGAAGAAAACCCTTGGGATACATTTGAAACAGTGTTCACAAGAGGATCGATTCATAAATGTACAGTGATTTCTAAGACTGATAAAATGGCATTCTTGGAATTACCATACGGTCTAGAAGGCCAGTGCTCTCTTAAGAATCTGAAGAAAGAAGATGGATCAAATGCGAATGAAGGCGAAACGCTTGACTTCAAAGTGACTGACTTCTCTAAAGATGAGAAGAGAATCATCTTGTCTCATACTGGAACTTGGAAAGAAGGTGCATCTGACCCAGAGCCAATCGAAGCTGCTCCTAAGAAAAAGAGTAAAGGCAACACTTTGACTAAAATCAACCAAGAAGTTGAGAAATCAACACTGGGTGATCTAGAAGCATTGTCTGCACTTAAAGAGCAGATGGAAGGTGATTCTAAACCAGAAAAGCCAAAAAAGGCGGCTCCTAAAAAGCCCAAGAAAGACGCGGAAGAAGATTCTGCTGAATAAATAGCTATTTCTTTTAAAGTGGGGGTCTATCCCCCACTTTAAAACTTTAAAATACACTAGTTTTGTATAATGGTTCTGTGGCCGAGTGGCTAGGCAGAGGTCTGCAAAACCTTCTACAGCGGTTCGAATCCGCTCAGAACCTCTTAAAAGCCCTTTACATACCGTAAAGGGCTTTTTTAATTTTTCAGGGAACAGAATAGGGAACAAAAATAATGAGCATAATATACTAATAAGTAATATCAATATATATCATTATGATACGTATAAGCATATATTTGTTAAATTCACTCATATTTATACCCTTTGCGGAGTAAAAAGAAGTGTGTTACTCGAATCCACCCAGAACCTCAGAAAGCTCCAAAAAATTGGG
The DNA here is from genome assembly GCA_047627515.1 of Cyclobacteriaceae bacterium. Classification (GTDB taxonomy): domain Bacteria; phylum Bacteroidota; class Bacteroidia; order Cytophagales; family Cyclobacteriaceae; genus JAYPLE01. Next base: position 53,907 of record JBLHTU010000003.1, read on the forward strand.
AGCTTTTTTTATAAATAATAAGCTATTTTCACGTTAAGCTAGCATACAAAAGCAATCGCTCTGAAAAAGACTGCCGTTATTTTCTTTACCCTTCTGTCAATCTCTTTGCAGGGACAGAATTTTTTATCTTGGAGATATTCGGATCGTTATTTTTCTGTCTTTGCGGGATCCGGCCATACTACGTATCTCGGGGAACTGAACAAGCCGACCAATCTGGAATCAAGGCTATCGAATGTGACCTTGGGAATGGAAGCTCGGTTGCTGAATAAGATTGGAGCCAGACTGGATGTCTCCTACAATAGACTTGCAGGATCAGACAACAAGGCCCCCTCAGAGAGCTTTGAGCGACAACGAAACCTTTCCTTTTTTTCGAAAAATTATGAGGTGAACCTACAAGGTGTCTTCTACTTGAAGTCTTACAATGGAGATTACTTCCGTCGATCAAGGATTGATCCATATGTAACCTTAGGAATTGGCGTCACCTCTTACAACCCCATGACGAAATTCAACGGCCAAATTTACGAACTCAGACCTCTTCAAACTGAGAATGTAGACTATGGAAAGTTTGCTTTGATTTTACCTGCAGCCGTAGGGCTAAAACTAAGAATTAATGATTTTGTCAATCTCAACTTAGAAATAGCCTATCGGTATGCTTTTACAGACTATCTAGATGATGTTTCAACAATATATCCAGAATCAACAGTAGATGACTTCAGAAGCTTATTGGTCAATAGGAAAAACGAAATCCCAATCCGAAATCCAACCGCTTACAATCAGCAAGTAGCAGGTGCTCCAAGAGGCAATGTAAAATATCGAGACCAATATTTTACATTGGCTTACAGACTAGAGATTTTTATACCAAACAATAAAGGCCCGGTATTGAAGAAGCCCTCAGCTTATTAATACCCTTCAGATAGCTTTTCATGACTATCTGATTTCGTTCTTCCCAGCACTATCTGAACCGTTCTGAAAAGAATCCTAAAGTCTAATTTGAAACTGGCTTGCGCAACATATGCCATATCATAATCAAAACGCTTGCCCCATGATAGTGCACTACCTCCAGAAACTTGACACAAGCCCGTAATACCAGGTTTGACCTGATAGATCAGATGGTGCTGAGGCCTGATAATTGAGAGATAGCCTATTGGTAAAGGCCTTGGCCCAACTAGGCTCATCTCACCAAGCAGTACATTGAATAATTGAGGTAACTCATCGAAGCCCAAACGCCTAAGCTGCTTGGTCAGTGGTGTCATTGTCTCCTCACCTTTTGGATTGGAGCTCATGGTTTTAAACTTAAAGATTCTGAAAGGAGCTTTATACTGTCCTGTACGTAATTGAGTGAAAAAAGGGCTTTCTTTCAGCACCAAAACAATCATCAAGCTCGTAATAATCATCAAGGGCATAAGCAGCACAATTAGGATAATTGACGCACATATATCGAATACACGCTTTGATGTAAAATAGGTCAGCACTTATTAGAGCATTCATTAACTTTAGCCAAAGGTATTTGCTCTATCCATTAATCAAATGAAATTATTTCGCTTTATCCTCTTTTTCAGTATTTCGGGTGCTTTATTATTTGCTTTGAGCAATGAGATCGGAAGCACACCGCCTATCGGCCCCCTATTCAGCCCGCATCAAGGTTTTCTACAAAACGCAGAAAAAAATCCGATCAACTTAGCCGAAGAAATTTCAAGCAGCCTTATCAAAAGTAATGTCAAAGTGACTTTTGATGAAATCCTGATTCCCCATATTCAAAGTGAAAATGAGACAGATGGCTTTTTTGCATTGGGCTACATCACCGCATATCATAGACTATGGCAAATGGACTTCTACGCTCGCCTCGTTTTCGGACGACTCAGCGAAATCGTCGGAAAACGAGCATTGAAATTTGATCGATTGAATCGCAGAATCGGCTTACCAAAAATGACGCGAGATTTTCATGAAAAAATCATGATCGATCAAGAGCTGAGCCCTGTATTGCAGGCGTATAGTAACGGCGTAAACGCCTACATTGACCAATTAAGCCCTGCTGATTACCCTATAGAATTCAAACTATTAAATTATAAACCAGAGCAATGGAGCACTCTTAAGAGCTGTCTTGCATATGCCTTGCTCTCAAATGACCTGGCTAGAAGTGAGTCTGACCTAGAATCAACGAATGCGAGAATCATCCTCGGTGACTCCCTCTATCAGATCCTGTTCCCGGAGCAAGTTGGAAATCTATCCCCTGTGATCCCTTCTACTAGAAAATGGGACTTCGATCCAATCAAAGCAATAAGACCTACTATTCAATTCCCCTACTCGACTACTAAGACTACAATTAGCAAACCCGATCCTTTAAATGGTAGTAACAATTTTGTGGTGGATGGAACAAAGAGTCAAACGGGGTACCCGCTATTTGCCAATGAACCTGATCTCCGCCTGACGGCTCCGTCTATATGGTATGCAAGCCACATGAAGACTCCTAGTATGAACGTTTTCGGCGTAACTGTTCCCGGAACGCCGGTAACCTTGATCGGTTTTAACGACTCTATAGCCTGGGGCGTGACTAACTCTCCTAGAGATCAGGTGGATTGGTACAAAATCCAATTTAAAGACGACCAACGCAAAGAATACTTCTATAACAACCAATGGTTCAAGACTGAGCAGGTCATTGAGTATTTCGACGTGAAAAATGAGAATACCTTTGCCGATACTATCATCTACACACACCACGGACCAGTCGTCTACGACCGTTCTTACCAGACCAAAGATGAAGAGCTCAACTATGCTATGAAATGGGTAGCTCATGGTGAAGCCACAACGTTCAAAGCTATGTATGAGCTTAATAGAGGTAAGAATTTTGAAGATTACGAAAATGCCTTAAAGTATTTTTCAGGCCCTCCTCAAAACGTGCTTTTTGCATCTACTGCAAATGATATTGCTATCCGCCTTCCAGGAAAATTCCCAAACAAATGGCCCGATCAAGGCAAATTCCTCATGGATGGATCTAAACTATCTCATGAATACCAAGGCTATATTCCGGACGAACATCAGCTAAGTCAAAGAGGGTCAGAAACAGGATTCTTAAGCTCTGCCAATCAGCATCCAGCTGACCCATCTTACCCATATTATGTCTATGCCCATAGGTTCGAGTATTACAGAAATAGGAGAATCAATGAACGACTGTCAGCGATAGAACATCCAAGCGTTTCAGATATGAAACAGTTGCAAAATGATAACTATAATTATATCGCCTCAGAATATCTCCCCATGATGCTATCGCGGTTAGACACTAGCAAGGTAGTAGCCTTTCAAAACCATCTTTCCATTATCAAGAAGTGGGACTTTTTCAATCTACCGGGTAAAATGGCTCCTACGTTATTTGAACTATGGCACGACCAATTATTAGCAATTACATGGGATGAGTTTGACACTCTCTCAGTCGCGGTAAATAAGCCAAACACCTATGTAACATATCATCTAATGAACGCAAGTGATTCGCTGTCATACTGGGATAGACTAGAGACCACGAAGAAGGAATCAAGCAGTGACCTTATTACTTCAAGTTTTATTGACGCCATGGACTCACTAGAGAACTGGCAAACAGCAAACGGAGAAGACTACAGCTGGTCAAAATTCAAAAACACAACTGTAGGTCACTTATTAGGTATACCTGTATTCTCCACCCCTGGTATCAAAATCGGAGGTAATAGCAGTATTGTCAATGCAGCTTCCGGAATACATGGGCCTTCATGGAGAATGGTTGTAGAACTCGATCCAGCTGGCGTAAAAGGACACGGTGTCTACCCCGGTAGTCAAACAGGGAATCCTGGGAATCCCACTTTTGGACAAATGATCGATGACTGGGCTTCTGGTACCTATTACCCTTTATCACTTGATCAACTTTCAAGTGATAAAACGATTTATTCATTGGAATTTAAAGCGACCGATAAATGAAATTTATCATACGACTTCTTCTCATTGCCTTATTTAGCTATTTCTTACCCTTCTATTTTCCATGGTGGATTGTTATCCTAATAGGGCTTTCTGTTGGCCTACTGCTTCCCGGCAATGGGCTCAATCTATTTAACGCAGGCTTTTTGGGGGCTGGATTGGTCTGGCTTGGCTATGCAATAAAGCTTGACTACAGTACTCAATCCATCATGTCAAACAAAATAGCAGAACTCATCGGAATCTCCGATCCACTTATTCTTCTTTTGGGTTCTGGACTTATTGGTGGAATCTGCGCGGGATTTGGTGCGTTAACAGGATCTAGCTTTCGGCAGATATTTATCAAGAAGAAAAAAGCAAGCTTTTACTCTTGAGCAGCGATTAATACCCCGTCCGCTATAAAGGCGTATTCTATGTACATTCTTGTAGAATCATAAGGCTGACCTGCATCCTCTGCATAATGAGCTGCTGCCTCAGGGCTTAACTGTGACTTCGTCACAACTCCTTCGACTATGACATTACGGCCAGATATATCCTTCGGCACAAAAAATCCGTAGTCTTTAAATGTCACTCTTATCGGATCGCCTGATTCGTTTTCTAGCACCATCCAGCAACCTTTCATTTGACAAATTTCGCCAACCTTGGCAGAGATTTTCATCCTCGTGGTATCGCTCATTTCTACTCCGGCAAGCTGGCTCAAATTACTAACGTCAGCACTAGTGATCTCAGCACCATAACTTTCATAGACAGACTGACCACCCTTATTACTAGAGGTAGAGCATCCAAGCAAAATCAAAACAGTCAGAATAATGTAGTAGGTGGAGCGCAACGTATTGTTTTTTATTTCAAATATAGATTAAGTAAGATAAAACTGTGTTCAAATAATACGTTGTGAACGAAAAATCTATATTCCAACATGGAATATTACTATAAGTCTGAATATCAACTACATAAAGCAACAAAAAACACAAACTCTTTCCGATAACCCACAAATTCCTTTCACATAGATTTTATATTGTAGGAAATTAAAAACCTAAAGAGCAAACTATGAAAAATCTAAGAAAACTATCAATGATTGTTATTACAGTACTATTTGGAAGCATTATGATCAGTTGCGCTGAAAATGACGAACTTGAACAAATGAAAATAGAACTAGACTCCTACGAGTATCAAGACAATGCAAGTGGAGATAAGGAAAAAAGCAATAGACCTACTGGTGGCTGAATAATTCCCATTCAGAAAAAAGCAAGGGTATTCTCTTGCTTTTTTTTTGTACTTTGCATATGATATGCAACGCATTCTACTCTTTATACTTTATCTGACCATTAGCACACCATCACTGCATGGAAGCATCGCGGAGCAAATAACCGTAAAGCGGGTACTCGATGTATGGGATCAAAGTACAGACGAAGCTTTTGAGCTCGCTCAAAAGTATCTAGAGCAAGGCAAAAGGGATAACAATCAATTTGATCAGATAAAAGCGAACTTCATCCTTGGATATATCGAAGAAACAGAACGAAATAAGCCATTAGTAGGTCTTCTCTATTACTTAGAAGGAGTCAAAGTCTTTGAAATAAGCCCATCCGAAGAATCAAGGCGTGACTACAGCTTAATGTGCGAAAATATTGGCATTACATACTTAGCATTCAATCAGCCTGATGTTGCACTCGATTTTTTGCATAAAGCTGCAAAGTCAGCCAAAATTCTAGGTAACAATAAACAGCTATCAAAAATACTCTTGCAGCAAGTTGACTGCTATTCAAAATTAGGTTTGAACGAGCAATCATTTTCTGAAATGGATTCTGCCATAGCGATAGGAGAGCTTTGCGACATTGAAACTCAGCTGATGACTTTGAATGAAGTTGGATTATCTGCACTCACATTTGGCCACATCTCTAAAGCTAATAACTACTTTAAAGCTTTGTTACAATTATGTGATGATTACCAATTTACAAACCAAGACATAAAATCAAAGTACCTGTTCTTCGGGAATAACAACCTAGGAATGACACACTTGCAGATGAATAAATTGGAATCCGCAAAAAGTCTCGTTGCAAAAAGTCTGACGATTCTTGAATCAGCAACAAACATCATAGAGAATAGGTATCTGTTTGACGCCTACTATGACATGGCGAAAATTTATATCGCCACAGAAGAACTCGATTCTGCACTATTGTACTTAAACAAATCAAAGGATTTCTCGAGTTTTCAATTTGTCACTGAGTACCCTAAACGCTTCGAGATGTTTAATGACCTGACCAAAGTATTGCTTCAAACCAAGAAATACGACTCTGCCTTCAAATACAAAACTATCTACGATGAGCATCTACAGAACCACTTAAGAATAAAAGAAGCTGCTGCAATCGAAAATCAAAAAATGAACATTGACCTTGTTACAAAAAAGTATGCAGATATAACTAAAGGCGAAGAGATACTTCAAGCAAAGATCTTATGGATGTCTTTTGGTGGAGGTGCAATTGCTCTATTCATATTGCTTACAGGTATAGCACTACTCTATAAAAGGTATAGGACTAAAATTGAACTGGAACGCCAAATAGAAGAGATAAGAAATTCTTAAATCCTCAACCCTAACTTTTCTCTCAATAGATTAAATATCTGTTGATTTTGATTTTCTAACTTTATAACTATCGCTGTGGCGTTGCGATAGTCTCTCAGCATCACTTCAGACAACTCAGCAAGTTCTACAGCAGCAATTGATTCGTCTTCTGCAAGATTAATTCTCTCAATTAATACTTCAATTTTTTCAGCCAATACTTGAGGCTTGACCTCAATAACTTCCTCTTTGAACCAGAAAGTACCCCCTCCTCTAAGCAGCCAATTGGTATCTATCGCAGTGTAATAATTCAATATTTTGGTGAGGAGATCATAGCTAGGCTTGTTCCTTCTTCCTTTGATGATATTGTAAATAACCGTAGAGCTAACGCCAATATTGTCTGCAAATGAATTTGGGTTCATATTAAGAGCAGAGATCACGAAAGCTATTCTATCATTGATCATCCAATAAATGTACGTCAATACAATCAAATAAAAAAGGATTGCCCTGTTAGAACAATCCTCTTCATTAAGAACCAGCAATGGAAAATAATTACTTACTATTCCATTTAACTAAAGTATATCAAATGATATACTTTTCCTCAAAATCGCTCTTTTTTCGTCGTATTAATATATCATTTGATATAAAATAAAAAAGGAGTCCGGTCTTAAACCTGACTCCTTCCAAAACAACTAAATCATCCTAGAACATTATGTCCTTAGAACATATCAAATCTATGCAAAACTCAAAAACTATTACTACTAAAACCGTTTTTTCTTACAACTAAAATTGAGTCATAATCAAAGCCTCACTACAGTTTTTCCTACATTTTTTCGAGATTCGACCCACCGATGAGCAGATGACATATCTTCGAAAGAGAATACTTTTCCAACAACCGGTTTAAGTTTATGTTCACCAATAAAACCTCTTAATTCATTCCATGCAGCTTCAGCTACTTCTCTATTTTCTGTCAAATAACCAATATGAGTTGCCATCACTCCACTCGAAGCTTTTGCCCGATCCATCACATCCACTTTAGGTGCATTTTTCCAAGTTGTATACCACGTTAATGGGTTCCATTTTTTGTAAGCAATACTTGCATAACCAACTACAACCAGTCGACCAAACGTACTCAATGCCTGTAGACTCTTCTGATACACCTCACCACCAACCACCTCCAGCACAACATCCACTCCTGGGCTTCGCTCTTTGATGTAACTAAGGAAATCATCCGACTGATAATTGATAGGATGATGCACACCCATTTCCGCGAGCATATCCAACTTATCCTGTCTACTAGCCGTCCCAAACACTTCGCCACCTGCGGCAAGCGCGATCTGACATGCCGCTGTTCCTACCCCACCTGCGGCAGCTTGAATTAATACGCGATCGCCAGCCTTCATTCGAGCAAGTTTGATCAACGCTACATAAGCTGTCATGTAACTAACCAGGGTCGATGCATTCTGCTCTGCACTAAAATCCTCTATTGCAGGAAAGGTCAAGTACTCTTTTCTTGTAAGAAACTCAGCATAGGCTCCATATTGCCCCCCGCAGATTACCTTATCTCCTACCTTATATCTAGTAATATCAGTGCCAACTTCTACAACAGTGCCAAAGGCCTCCATGCCCGGGATATAGGGTCTTGGAGGGGCCCATCGGTATTGGCCTCTTCTTGATAAGATCTCCGCATAGTTGATACCTATCGTCTCTACTGCAATTTTGACTTCATCATTGGCTGGTGTGGGTTCATCTACTTCCGAAATTCGCAGACAATCTGGATCTCCCGATTTTTTTAACTGGTATGCTTTCATCAATATTACTTATCAAAGTTTGACTCCTGATGACTTCCGTCACAAAAAGGCTTGTTGCTTGATGCACCGCATCTACAAAGCGCTACTTTCTCAAATGCCTGATCGATTGACCTTTTACCATCCTTCAACTGTATCGGGGTACTAAATACTAAAGGACCATCAGCAGAAACTACAACCTCGGTGTATTCGCTCGCTTTGTCACTAGTTTCGATTTTCACATAAGACAAAGCCCCAGAAGGGCAAGCATCAATCTGCTTACTTAACTCGTCTGCGGTGGCACCATCAACTTGGATCCAAGGCTTTGATTTAGGGTTGAAAACTCCGGGCAATCCACGCCAGCAATTTTCAGAATGAATACATTTTGCTGGTTCCCAGTTTACCGTTATGGCATCGTTTTTATATTGTTTCATTTTTAGGTTATGTTATATCCTGGAGCAAGCAAGTGATTGTAGTCCGGATTTTTCTTCATGAATTTTGCGACAAAAGGACAAAGAGGCGCTACTTGATAATCCTTCGATGCAATATAATCAAGAGAAGCTTTTACTAATTCTCTGCCTACTCCTTTTCCTCCAAGTTCCTCTGGAACTTCAGTATGTGTAAGGAACATGATATTCTTTGTATTAAGAATATAATCTATAAAGGCAGTCGACTCTTCAAGCGTAGTTTCAAATCGTTTCTTTTCTTTGTTTACTATAAGTTCCATAGTTGCAAAATTTATCGTTTTCACATTAAAAATAATACTCAATTTTAGAGGTCAGCTTCCTTCTTGCAAATTCTTTTGCGGATTCTATTGTCAAAGTAAATAAATGAAATAAATTTGCAGCCGCTTACAGGCATAGAAAGATCATCCGATCCGATGTTTGCAAGCGAAAATGATCGGGGTATAGCGCAGTCCGGTTAGCGTACCTGCTTTGGGAGCAGGGGGTCGTAGGTTCGAATCCTACTACCCCGACCATATAAAAGCCTGTTTACAGATTGTAAACAGGCTTTTTTTGTGATGATATTATTTTTTTCTCTTTAAATGTCAGCTGACACAGATGCCAATATTTTTCAAAGGCCTTCTGAGCCTACAAATTCAATTACAGATTAAACCAATACGTCATTTTAAAAGTCAATGCCCTGATTTTTGGACCCCCAAAGCGAATAAAGCCTTCTTCCTGATAAGCAAAGTAATTGTCAGTATACACTAAGAACAAATCTGATACTGGCTTGAACCGCCATTGGAGTCTAGCATTAATATTCATATTTTCGATTTGGCTGTTGTATTGGAAAAAAGTAGTGATGAAAAGAGATTTTGTGAGCGTCACATCAAACCTAGGACCTACAAGTAAAAGCGTAACTGTATTGTAAGGGTCCGGCAAAACGATCCTATTGACCGTAAAATCCAGAGAAGCAAAACCATACGGTTGATAGCGATAGCCCACTGATCCATCAAGATTCCAACGCATACCGTTAAAATACTGACCTGATCGCGTGGCTATCGAATAGAAAAATCGTTTTCTAGCGTCCGAATTAAATCGCATAATCACCTGAGTATTCCAGTATTCTGTGTCTTCTTGCAACTCTAGTCCGTCTGACTGAGACGGGTCAAATGTATTGAATAGATACGTGTACTGTCTTCTCAATCGCATACTGTACCTCGCTGTGTTTCTAAAATTGATGTTGTATAATAGATTGACATCCCAATCTAAAAAACCATAGGTATCATTTCCTACCATATCAAAATCAAAACCTGGTCCATGCCTTTGAATCGGACCAGACTCAGGGAAGAAGTTATAGTTGACCGTAGTGGCGAGCTGTCTAATATCAGTCCTCCTTACAAATCCCGCAGCAGGATTATACCCTTCGCCTACCAGCTGAGAAAACATATCAACGGACAGTCTGTAGTTGCTATAGTTGACGCTCAACCCAGCAGCGTAAGGATCCTCACCTTCATTGGCTTCAATTGATCTATGGAAAAAAGCCTTACCGTTCCATAAATTATCTGCACTTGCTAGATTGTAATCAATACCAGCCGTTCTGTTATAGCCAGAAAATGAAGCACCATCGTAGCTACTCTTCTCTTGAAATGTCTCTCTATTCACCAGCAGCAAGTTGACATTCGATCTAGCAAAGACTTTTTGCTGCAGTGTCAAAACTGAAAAATTGTATGAAGGAAGGCCATTCTCCTCATTTGCAGCTGCCTGCATTGATAAGGCGCCAATTCTTAAGCCATCATTTACTTTCCCACTCAGTCGGAACCCGACAGGAATCGTATTCTGTATGTTCTGGCCTGTAGCCGTATCTCTGGCAACACCTATTCTTCGAGTGAAAAAGGGTCTAGTATTTCTATTTCCTGCACTCGCAAACAAATCAGCATTTTCCAAAAAGAATTGCCTCCTTTCGGGAAAAAATATCTCAAATCTATCAAGATTAGTCACTTGCTGATCTACCTCTACTTGAGAAAAATCAGGATTGATGGTCAAATCTAAATTTAAACCAGGGGTCACAGCATATTTTATATCTCCCCCTATGGATACTCCCTGCTGATTTTGGCCCTCTTCTAAAAAGTCAACTGATTTATTAGCTGCAACAAATGGTATAATAGAGGCATTGAGTCCCGGCTTCTTGGTGGGCTTATCCCAGACCAATGTGCGGTGAGTTGCCATATTAACAATAGAAAAATTTCTTTGGATTGGACTCCAAGTTGATCGCTCAGCGTATTCGCTATCGACACGGTAAAAATTCACAAACCAGCTATCCTTGCCTTCCGCATACCTTAGCGTTTTGAAGGGTATGGCTATTTCGGCAACCCAGTATCCATCATATTGCTTAGCAACACCCGTCCATCTATTATCCCAATCAAGTGAAAATGCTCCGTTTCCGCTACCCCCGTTAGCGATCAACCCTTCTCTCCGAACTCCAAATGGATTGATACCAAAAAGCACTCCATTTGTGTGATCCTTGAATGGGTCGAAAATTACTGAGAAGCTATCATTTGCTTCCCCTCTAAAGTCACGTCTAAGAGACGGTGTCACATAACCTCGGTCCCCTGGCTTGTTGTACATGACCCCCATGACATATATAAACTCATCATCATATAATATACGTGCCACAGTCTGTGCTTCGGCAAGAGAACTATCATAAGGAAAGTATTGATTGAAGTCGTAAGCAGAATCAGCATCAAACCACGCAATATCAGGAACACCATCTATCTTGATGGGCTGATCCACATACTTAGCTGTAATCGATTGAGAAAAAATAAATTGACAAAGAAGTATAAAAAAACTCGTCAGGATCAGACGTACATTCATGGGCGCAAAGAAACACCTGTGAACTACCGAATGAAATCTATTTTATACCAATGGGTTATTGATCAATTACTTTGCCATTACTACTGCAACCACCAATATTAAATAAACTAGTACTACTTCCATCAAAACTACACTTTTGAAAATTCTTGGAAGTTTAGCAATTTCATCCAAGGGTACTTTTTTTCTGTTTTTAACAAAATAGACAGTAGGATAAATTGAAAGCAATCCAACTATCGAAAACATTACAAGCTTTTAATAAATCAATCCGTCACGCTCGTAAAACACAGAATGTTTACCAACTTCTAACCACATCAAGAGCCCCGTCACTACAACGATAATTGAAGACATGCCGTAGACACCATCTAATTTTTGCAAGATGTGCAATCGTATCATTTTTAATTGGCCTATTGACAAGTATCCGTTCATGCGTCAGCATACTGACAACCCCTAAAACACCCAACAAATGCAAATACTTAATGATCAAAATTCAATTAGCTACTACTAGCCATCATATATCACTTCCTTTTAAGTGAAATTTCTATATATCTTCAAGCAAAATATGTCAAAACAGTTGAAATCAATGCAATCCATTTCGGTATGACTATTTCCTGCTTCAGTCAGCACAACGCGTATCTCAGGGTATCGAAGGTTTTATATCCAAAACAGTATTCCCATTTTTGGAGTATGAGTAATCGTACAAAAACGAACAAAACCATGATCGCATCAAAGAAATTATTGTGGGTCATACTTGGGCATGTGATTGCATTTCTCATTTTAATGACTGAAGTAAAGGCACAATCTGTGACTGCTGATGGTTACATCTATGGCAAAGTGACCACATTTGACAATCAGTACGAAGGATTAATCAGATGGGATGACGAGGAGATTTTCTGGTTTGACCACTTTAATGCATCAAAAACTAAAAACGAGTACTACGAGAAGATAAGAGTAGAAAACAATCCTAAAAATTCTACTGATTGGAATGACTTCAATTGGGATTTTGGCAGTCTATGGGAAGATAAATACAGCAATACAGTCCATCAGTTTGTATGCCAGTTCGGAGACATAAAAGCCATCGATAACATAGGGCGTGAGCGGTTTTCGGTGATACTAAAAAACGGCGTGGAAATCAGGTTAAATGGTAGTGGATACAATGATGTAGGAGCTACTATCTTGATGCGAGACCGAGAGCTTGGTGATCTGAAAATCAGATGGGAACGTATAGAAAAAATTGAGTTCACTGATGCTCCCAGTGCTAGTAATGTAAAAGACCGTAAGCCGATCTACGGCTCTGTTGAGACGTATAGAAAAGGGACTTTTGTTGGGTATATTCAATGGGATAATGACGAACGTTTAGCGAGTGATAAGCTTGATGGCGACAATCGAGAAGGAGATGTGTCTCTTGCGTTTGAGGAAATCTCGTTCATAGAAAAAGATGGCGACGGATGTAATGTAGTATTGAATTCTGGTCGAGATTATTACTTAACCAACAGTAACGATGTCGATAGTGATAACCGTGGTATCATTATGACTATCCCAGATGTAGGGAAAATCGAGGTCCCATGGAAGTACTTTAGAAACGCACGATTGCAAACTCCACCATCAAGCGGTCCTTCCTATAAGTCTTACAGTAAGCCAGAGGGATTGTTCGGAACTATCTATACCGTAAATGAAGAACGTATAGCGGGCAAAATCATATTTGATATAGATGAATCTTGGGAACTGGAAATCCTTGAAGGAATGGATGATGGTATAGAATATCAAATCCCCTTTAGAAATATCCGAAGTATTGTACCAAAGAACTACAATTTCTCAATGGTGAAGCTTAGAAATGGAGATCAGATTCTGTTGGGAGACAGCCGTGATGTATCGGATGACAATGATGGTCTCCTTGTATTCACTTCTCCTAACGAAAAACCCAAGTATATTAAATGGGACCGAGTAGCTGAGATTGAATTTGACTAGATAGATTTAAGGAGCAGAAAGCTCGCATGAAAAATAGACTGACTCTTATAATCCTAATAAGCATAGCTACCTTTCTGGTGGCTTATGCTATTTATTTTGAACCGGAAAACACTATTTATTTCACGCTAAGCTGGTTGGCCGCTGTTACCTTACTACTATGGCTTGGAAATAGAACAATCACCAAATTACTAGACAGGTACTTCCCTTGGCTCACCTATGGAAGAAGACGCTTTTTCACTCATTTGATCTCTGGCGTCCTCTATTCACTATTAATCATCAACCTGGCTTATTACGGGTTTAAGACTTTGTTCACAGAGGATCCACCAATCCTAGAGCAAATAATAGCTGCAAATATTTTAGGTATCGCACTATTTATCCCAACTTTCTCACTGTATTTCTCCTTGCAGTTTCTTACACAATGGCAAAAAACAGAGCTCGAAATGGAAAAATTCCAGAAAGAGAGCATTCGCAGTCAGCTAGCGAGTTTGAAGAATCACCTTGACCCACACTTTCTATTCAACAACCTAAATATATTATCATCTCTTATAGATAAGGACACGGAGCAATCACAGCATTTTCTAGTTCGATTTGCCCAAGTTTATCGGACCATGCTTTTGACGAAGGTCGAAGATTTAGTAACACTGGAGGAAGAAATGGAATTCATCGAAGCTTACATATTCCTTATCAAAACACGATTTGAGGACAATATCAACTTCGAAATCAACATCTCCGAAGAGGCCAACTACTCAATGATACCGCCCCTTACTCTTCAGCTTCTGATTGAAAACGCAGTAAAGCATAATATCATAACAGAAGATCGCCCGCTCAACATCAAGATAGATGCAAGCGAGCAAGAGATGAATATTATCAATACTCGATATGATAAACCAGAAGACCTTAAAACCAAATCAGGAACCGGTCTAAAAAATCTAAAAGAGCGTTATGCATACTTCTGTGACATCCCTATCATCTTTGAAATGAAGTCAAAAACCTATGAAGTAACCGTTCCACTTCTTCAAATAGAAACGTTATGAAACTACTGATACTAGAAGATGAATCCCTAGCGGCAGACCGAATCAGAAAGATGATTGCCGAAATAGATCCTTCGATGGAGATTGTAGGAGAAATTAAATCGATTCAACAAGGAAAAAAATGGTTTGAAGAGAATGAGGAACCTGACTTGATCATTTCTGACATTAGGTTGTTAGATGGGTTAAGTTTTGATCTATTCAAAGCGTTGAAAACAGAAACGCCTATCATATTCACTACTGCTTATGATCAATACGCGATAAAAGCTTTTGAGGTGAATTCTATTGATTATTTACTAAAACCGATAGAAAAAGAAAAGCTAGCCGCCAGCATTATAAAGCATCAAGAAAGAGTTTCAGAGAATAAATTTCCTGCCGATTTTGATAGTTTATACGAGCTGATCCAGCACAAAAGCAAATCTTTTAAATCACGCTTTCTAATAAGAATCGGCAATAAGATAGTAGCTGTGCCCGTTGAGAAAATATCCTATTTCTATAGCCAAAATAAGCTCACGTACATTGTTACTAAAGATGGTAAGAAGCTGCCGACTGATCAAACATTGGAGACACTAGAAGAGCAGCTCAATCCACAGATATTTTACAGAGCCAATCGTCAGTTCATTATAAGTTTCGATGCCATCGCTGAAATCCACCCGTATTTCAAAGGCAGAATGAAACTAGACCTTCAGCCTACAGCTGAAATTGAATTGGTGGTAAGCGCCGAAAAAACCCGTGAGTTCAAAAGCTGGTTGGACCAATAGACAATTCTTAGTCGGTCTTACTTAACTCCCGATTCGGTATTATCCATGACCGACTCGTCGGAAATTCATTTCTCAAGGCCTAAATTTATACGTATTTCGTAGTGTGACTAGAAACAAAAAACTTAACACTATGAAATCTTTAAAAGCCTACGCCCTTATTTTTTGCCTATCAGGATTTGTCATCCACTCAGCTTCGAGTCAAGACGAATCTTTCTTATATGGCGATGTAACAACCATCGATAATAGAACGTACTCAGGCGCTATTAGATGGGGTAAAGAGGAAGTCTACTGGACTGATCTATTCAATGCCTCCAAAATCAACAATGAAAACTTAAAATACCTTAGCAGAGAAGAAGAGGAGTACCTAAATAGTCGAGACCATGATGATTGGGGCAACTCATGGGTAAACGTAGCCTGGAGTAGCTGGGAGTATAAGAATGATCACCTGCATCAGTTTGTCACCGCATTCGGAAATATTAGCAGCATCACGCCTAGATCCAGAGACAAAGTTGATGTAAAACTTCAAAATGGAGAAATCATTTTGGTGGATGGCGATGGATACAATGACCTAGGTTCTGATATCAAAGTATATGATGATGAATTGGGTATCATAGAACTCGACTGGTCTAGAATAGAAAAAATCACATTCAAGCCCACTCCAAAAAAACTTGAAAACAAATTCGGAGAAGCGCTATTTGGAAAGGTAATTTGTGATCAAGGGATCTTTACCGGATATATTCAGTGGGATCATGACGAACGTGTATCTTCAGATAAACTGGATGGAGATACTGATGATGGAGACGTCAGCATTGCTTTTGGCAAAGTCAAGTCTATCGAAAGAATAGGCTATAGTCAAAGTGAGGTCGTTCTGAAATCAGGTAGGGCTTTGGAGCTACGCGGAAGTAACGATGTCAACAGTGAAAATCGAGGAGTAATTGTTACTGTGGAAGGTCTAGGTCGTATCGACATACCATGGAAATCATTTGAAAGTGTTGAGTTCCTCCCAGCACCATCATCTGCTGTAACCTACAAAAGCTTTGAACGTCAGGCTAAGCTAGAGGCTACTGTGACAGTGACCAACGGAGATGTACACACAGGTGAGCTAATTTATGACCTCGACGAATCGTTTTCTTTCGAAGTTCTGAACGGAAAGGATGATGACACTGAGTTTGAAATAGAATTTGATTTAATTAAGCAAATCAAACCTAAAAACTACAACTACTCACTTGTAGAGCTTCGCAATGGAGATGAATTTCTTCTTGGTGATAGTCAAGATGTAACTGATGAAAATGATGGTTTAATTGTTCGTAAGGGTAATGACACCATTTACATTCCCTGGGAAAAGGTATCACTAGTTGAGTTTAAATAGCTCTTTTATTTTAAAAAAGCCTCCTTTGCTACTGCGAAGGAGGCTTTTTCATTTCAAAGAAAAGCTCTCTATTTGACCTGGGTCCTATTGAAAAAAGTGAAATATCCATTTCAATAATATCAAAATATGGAGAAAATAATTCTAAATACTCCTCCTTACTGCCTCCAAATGGGGGGCTATCCTTGCTCATCTCTGTGGACCAAAGTAATCCTGCAATGATACCTCCCTCATTTAATAGATCATGACATTTCTCAGCATAAGCTGACCTCAAGGCTCGATCAATCGCACAAAAAAAAGTTTGCTCAATGATTAAGTCATATTTCCCGTAATGATCAAAAAAATCACCCTTGATCAAATTAGAATATGAAAAATTAGGAACTCTTGATCGAAGATCATCTAAAGGATGCTGAGCGATATCCAAAACAGTTACGTGATCAAACCCTGTCTCAAACAAATATTCAGCCTCATACGCATTTCCAGCTCCCGGAATCAGCACGTTGATGCCCTTATCTTCAAGTTGATCTATGTATTGTTTGATAGGTGGAGAAACCATGCCCATATCCCATCCAGTTTGACCACTGTGATATCTATTTTGCCAGTACGCTGCATCTAGATGCTGACGGTCTCTACTCATCATAGTCGGTTACTGTCCCGGCCAATCTATTTAGTTCAATCTCTGCAAACTTGGCATTGTATAATGCCGTCAAATAACGTACTTGGGCATTTACTGCATTAATTTGTGCCTCTCGCAACTCCAAAGCGTCCGACGCACCTAACTTAAACCTTTCAAGAGCTATGGATGCGTTCTCATCCGCCACAGATAAGTTTTCAGACTCTAAGCCTCTTCTTTCAAGGTTATTTTCATAGGATGTAAAAGCGCTCAGCAGTTCAGTTCTAACATGCACTTTTGCTTCTTCTGTAAGCAGATGCGCATTCTCCATTAGAATTTGTGTGTTCTGAAGTAGTCGTCTTTGATTGAACCCATTGAAAAGATTGACTGATGCTGTAACACCATAACCGAAATCCAATGTTTGATTCCGAAATAAGAATCCTGCTTCACTTTCAAGGTTGCTATATCCGTAGCCCATATTGACTCCAACCACAGGGAGTCTTCCTCGATTGATCTCTTGGAATTGATTTTTCACAACAGACTCAGTTGTTTTCTGGATCTGAATACTAGGGTTATTGACCTGAGATTTTTCTAGCAGGAGCTCCAATTGTAAATTCTCATTGATCGCTATCTCATATAAAAGACTAAAGTCATTTAACTCTCCTCCCATAAGACGAGCTAACTCTAACTTCTGCGTCGTCAGCAATTCCTTTTGTTGGATCAATGATGACCTATCAGTATTCAAGTCCACCTTCGCTTGTAAAAGTGCCAATTTTGATGCCTTACCTACCAAATACTTTGCTTCTACAATAGCAAGCCTCTGCTCTGAAAACGACACGTTTTTTTCAAACAGAGACAATCGTTCTTGTTCAAGTCCTACTAGATAGAAAAGACTAATTACTTGACTGAGTGTATTATCAATTTGCTGCCGCAGGACGAGCTGACTTCCAGCCGTTTCATTCTCTAAACGATCCAAAGTTGCAAACATGCGCGTGCCATCAAAAATTGTCCATGACATATTCAAACCAGTACTGTACACAGTACGTTGAGCACCTGATCGCTCTTGGATTCGACCGTCAGCAAACTCTTGCTCCGTATCCTGAATACTACCATTATAAGCCCCATTGGCAGTCACGACCGGCAACATTCCTGCATTACCCGGTGACTGATCATTGATCGATATCTCTAATCGATTTCTAGAAACATTCAATTGGAAATTATTGGCAAGTGTACGACTCACGACCTCTTCCATAGTCAATACCATGCCAATCACATCACTGCCTTGCCCTTTCGACTGAAAAGGTATGATTATCAGAAAGGAGGCAATCACCAAGATCAATTGCTTCTTCATACGCGTGCCATTCGTTTTTCTTTACTGGTCAAGAATACGTAAATAGCAGGAATGACAAACAGCGTCAAGAACGTAGCCAACACCATGCCTCCAATAACTGCAATCCCCATCGATACCCGACTTTCAGATCCTGCCCCTAAAGCAAGTGCAATGGGAAGAATACCCAAAATAGTAGATAAGGAAGTCATTAATATTGGCCTAAACCTTGATTTAGCTGCCCCTGTAATCGATTCACTGACACTATAACCTTGTGCTTTGCGTTGATTAGCAAACTCAACAATCAATATCCCATTCTTGGTAACCAACCCAATCAGCATAATCATACCAATTTGAGAAAATAGATTGATTGTTTCATTGAAATACCAAAGAGCGGTCAGTGCACCCACCAATGCCAGTGGAACAGTAAACATGATCGTAAGAGGATCCCTGAAACTCTCGAACTGAGCAGCCAGTACCAAATAGATCAATACAAGTGCCAATGCAAAAGCAAAATATAAATTACCTGAGCTCTCTTTAAACTCCCTTGAAGCTCCACTTAAGGCTGTCTGAAAAGACTCATCTAGTACTTCATTTGCAATTCTATCCATTTCAGCTAATCCGTCTCCCAATGTAAATCCATCATTAAGTCCTGCAGATACTGTAGCTGATGCAAAACGATTATATCTCAAAAGTTGGGGTGGTGTAGATTGCTCTCTTACAGAAATCAAATTATCGAGCTGCGTTAGTTTATTATCTCTCGTCTTGACATAAATAGATTTTAAATCCAATGGCTCATTTCGATCCTTACGCTCTACTTGGCCGATCACCTGATATTGCTTACCATTCATAATGAAATAACCGAAACGGGAGCCACTTAATGTCAATTGTAAGGTCTGTGCAATATCCCTGACAGACACATTTAGGCTAGTCGCTTTTTCTCGATCAATCGTAACCTCTAGTTCCGGCTTTGTAAACTTCAAATTGATATCTACAAAATCAAAAACATTACTTTCATTCGCTTTCGCCATAAAGGGTGGTATAGCCTCCTTTAGTTTATCTAAATTTTGAGCCTGCAACACAAAACTAATAGGCAGCCCTCCTCTTCTACCTCCGATAGTTTGGGGCTCCGTTACGAAACTCCGTGCTTGCATATTTTCAGCAATCAAGGGTTTCAAAGCAGCAACGATCTCTTTCTGAGATCTTGTCCGTTTGTTCGCTTCACTCAACTTCACAGAAATAAAAGCACTATTGACAGAACTAGACGCCCCAAAGCCTGGAGAAGTGACTGAGACGATTGATTCTAGCTCGGGAGCATTCTCTTGAACGAGGGTGGAAATCTCCTTGACATAAGCGTCCATATACTCGAAGGTGGATCCTTCAGGACCTGATGCTATGACTCTGAAGGAACCTCTATCTTCCAATGGAGCCAATTCTTGTGGCAAATAGCCCACCCAAAAAAAGATGAGTACTGATGACGCTAAGACAATCACTCCGGATACCCATTTCACTCGCATAAACCGGTCAAGAGCGGAGTTATACATTTCGTTAAGTCCCAGAAAAAACGGCTCCGTCTTTCGGTAAAACCAAGGTTGGCGCTCTCTGCGTTTTAGCAACTTAGTAGCCAACATTGGACATAATGTTAAAGCCACAAAAGACGATATTATGACCGCACTGGCAACCGTAATTCCAAATTCCCGGAACAACCTACCTGTTAAGCCTTCTAAGAAAATAATAGGGAAAAACACAGAACTCAATGCTACAGTAGTTGATATCACCGCAAAAAATATTTCTTTAGTGCCCTCTCTGCCCGCTTCTTTGGGTTCGCTGCCGTTTTCAATTTTGGTATATATATTTTCTAGTACAACAATCGCATCATCCACCACCAGACCAATCGCCAATACGATACCTAGAAGTGTCAAGACATTGATCGAGAAGCCGAGACTGTACATAACGAAAAAAGAACCGATCAATGATATTGGCACTGTGATTACCGGAATGAAAGTAGTACGCCAATCACGCAAGAAGAAAAAGATGATCAATACAACTAGTCCAAAAGCTAGGAAGATAGTTTGCTGTACCTCTTCAATAGAATCCCTTATATATTCTGTGTTGTCAAAAGCAATTGCAGTCTCAATGTCATCAGGAATATTTGATTCCATCGCAGCTAATCGCTTATAAAATTCCTCTGCAATTTCAAGATTATTAGACCCTGGCTGAGGCACAATCACGGTAATTACCATAGGTATACCATTCGTTCTGAGTGCAGTACGTTGATTTTCAGGTGCCAATTCCGCGCGTCCTATATCAGAAAATCGAATGGTTCCGTTGCCATCATCTCTGATAATCAGATCATTGAATTGCTGCGGTGTAGAAAGCCGCCCTACCGTTCTGACGGTGAGTTCCATGCTTGCACCTTCTATCCGCCCAGACGGAAGCTCAACATTTTGAGAATTCACTGCTGAAAAAACTTCCAAGGGTGTAACCTGATAGGCGGCAAGTCGATCTGGGTCCATCCATAACCTAATTGAATACTTTTTTGAACCCCAGACTCTTACTTCTGATACCCCTGGGATAGTCTGAAAGTTTTCCTTGAATACATTCTCACCAAAATCTGTCAATTCAAGCAAGTTTCGCTGAGTACTGTAAACCCTCAGAGCTATGATCGGTTGTGAATCAGCGTCTGCTTTGGATACTTGTGGAGGCTCTGCGTCTTGTGGGAGTCTACCCGTTGCCCTTGATACACGGTCTCTTACATCATTAGCTGCTGACTCCAAATCCTGCGATAAACCAAACTCCACGGTGATCGTAGATCTACCATCGCGACTGACTGAATTAAGACTCACAATACCATCTATACCGTTGATAGACTCTTCTAGTGGCTCAGTAATCTGCGTTTCTATCACATCAGCACTTGCACCTACATAACTAGTAGATACAGTAATCACTGGTGGATCAACACTAGGATACTCTCGAACACCCAAGTAACTAAAACCAATAACTCCAAATAGGACAATAACAATTGACATAACAATTGCTAAAACAGGTCGATCGATGCTAATATTTGCTAAGCTGGCCATCTAAAACTTGACATTTACTTCTGAACCATTCCTGACTTGCAACAGACCTGAGGTAATTACAATATCACCTGGCTCAAGCCCAGAAACGATTTGCACATTGTTAGCATTTCGCACACCGAGTTCTACTATACGGTTGACTGCTTTTCCATCTTCATAGACGAATACCTTTGTCCCATTTAGTTCGGGAATGATACAGATGGTCGGCACCAGAATGGCGTTTGACACTTGATCCAAAATCAACTTGATTTTTACAAACTGTCCTGGTAATAATTTTTGATCTTCATTGGAGCTGATCGCGCGTAGTCGAATGCTTCTTGTGGATGGATCGATCTGAGGTTCGATAGCATAAATTGATCCTTCAAAAGACTGCTGATAAGCATCTACATTAAAAATGAGCTTATCCCCGATATTTACATCAGACAAATAGCGCCCAGGTATCTGAAAGTCAATTTTGATCGGGTCTATACTGTATAATGTCGCAATCGAACTACCCGGTGTAATGTAACTACCTTCAGACACTTGTCTTAAACCTACCTTACCAGCAAACGGTGAAATAATCTTATGCTTTTGCTTTCTGGTTTCTGATAGTCTGATGTCCGCAAGCGATGTATTCAGTGTTGCTAGAGCAATTTCATACTCCTCCTGCGAAATCGCTTCACTTTGTAGCAGCTTTTTCTGACGAAACTCAGTATCCTGAAATAACTTGTTATTGTACTGAAGCTTTTCAAGCTCTGCGCTTACTTCATCATCGTTGAGAGACACTAAGGTTTCTCCTTTTTTCACGAACATCCCTTCTTCAAAATGAATCTTTTCGATCTTACCTGACACCTCTGAGCTCAATGCTACTGTTTCGTCGGCAATGATAGTTCCAGTTACTCTGACCAAGTAGTCCAAAGGCTGAAAACTAATTTTCAAAGCAGATACAGTTAGTTTCTTTGGCTCCAAAACAACCTTAGCCTTTTCACTTTCTTCTATAGAACTAAACCAAGTTAGCTCTAGTTTGGGATAGGCAATGATGGCGATGATTACCAAACCCAAAATGAAGTAAAGAATACGTTTGATAGTTATATTCATTTTTATTAATTCTGCACAAAAATACCTGCAGTAAGTAGATTTGTCAGAGGCTTTGTGATAGAAGGTCCATACCTGCATTTGCTCCATCAATAATAAAATGAGTGGTAACCAAGCGTCCTCTTTAAAATCAGAAAATAAGATTATTCATGTGGATATGGACGCATTCTATGCGTCTATAGAGCAAAATGACGATCCATCCCTTAGAGGCAAACCAATTGCTGTCGGAGGCAACAAGGAACGAGGTGTTGTTGCGGCTGCAAGCTACGAAGCAAGAAAGTATGGAGTAAAATCAGCGATGCCATCGGTGACTGCTGCAAGGCTATGCCCTGAGCTTATCTTTGTGAAACCGAGGTTTGGTCGTTACAAGGAAATAGCAATGCGCATCAGAGATGTTTTTTATGGCTATACGGATCTAGTCGAGCCACTTTCATTGGATGAGGCTTATCTAGATGTCACAGTTACCAAAAAAGGTCTCCCTTCTGCGACAATCATCGCTCAATCGATCAAGGATGAAATCAAAGAGAAAACAGGGTTAGTGGCATCTGCCGGAATCTCATACAATAAATTTTTAGCGAAAATAGCATCTGATATGGATAAGCCAGACGGTTTATTCGTCATTTTACCAGATGATGCCTTTGATTTTCTTTCACGTCTACCGATCAAAAAATTCTTTGGAATCGGGAAAATTACGGCCGAAAAAATGCAGAAAATAGGAATCTTTACAGGATCCGACTTGCGACGGTATACCGAGCAAGACCTCCTGCATCGATTTGGGAAGGTAGGCGCTTACTACTATCACATATGCCGAGGCGTAGATCTACGATCTGTGAATCCTGCAAGAGAACGAAAATCATTGAGTGCTGAAACTACTTTAGAGAAAGAGATAATGAACATGCAGGCACTGAATGAAACACTTAGAAAAGTGAAGGACGAGGTCTGGAAGCGGTATACCAGCCAATCCAAAAGAGGGAAAACTATTACCTTAAAAATCAAGTTTGGAAACTTTACTCAAATCACAAGAAGCCAAAGCGTCCTAGATGCAATTACTTCTGAAGAAGAGTTCATAAACCTTGCGAATCAACTAATCTCCAAAGACCTAATCAGAGAAGAAGGGATTCGATTGGTAGGCCTAGGTGTATCTAACTTCAAAGCACCAACTTTGGAACCGCTGCAACTTACACTGGGTTTTTAGGCGCTTACTACTTTCAAAAAAAAACAATGCCCGAGGATATCAGAATCAATGCATCAAACGAAGATCAATCAAGACCAAAAGAACGGCTATCGAAGTCAAGCTGGCAATTAGAATTTCTTAAAAAATTAATGCGCATCGTGCAGTATATCAGCCCGCAGCTTGTCGCAAAGGTGCTATGGCATTACTTCTCAAGACCAACAGGTTCAGGCTTTACTCCAGCACAGATTGATCTTATTAATCAAGCGACCATAAGCCGCATTTTCACGAATGGAAATACTATTTTTCACTATCAATGGGGTGATAGTCAACGCAGAATTCTACTTGCGCATGGCTGGAATTCCAAAATATCTGACTTTAGAAAGATCATAAATACACTGGTCAGGGATGGTTTTCAAGTCGAAGGAATAGATATGCCCGGCCATGGAAAATCTGGTGGTAAACACACCTCTGCTGGCGAAATGATGGATATAATATCAGCCCAATTGAAAAATGATGATACCTACGAAGCCATGATTGGATATTCTATTGGCGGACTCGCTGGTGCTTTAGCAATCGCAAAGGCAGAACACCGCAATAAACCCAAGCAGCTCATCTTGATTGCGGCACCTCCTTACAGTAAATT